>NZ_DAIOFX010000012.1:0-17857 GCF_036745535.1 Dissulfurispira sp. | reverse complement strand
GCTTTGCTGCGTCCGTAAATAGGGACAGTCCCCTATCCGGATATTTTTCAGATATATATGGCGCTGAGGGCTCAAGACTGAAGTATTCACCTGCAAATTTGAAGAAGTCCATCCTTTCAAGGTATTTCAGGACTTCTTCTGACATTGGGAGATGAATGGTCTTTTGAATACTATTTGATTTTAGAAGTTCCCCAATCTCAAGAATGCCGACCATTCCATAAGGGTCGATGAAAGAAACTTCACGGAGGTCAATAATGGGTGTATCATTAAAAGCCTGCAAAACATGTTCAAATGTATCCTCTGTTATCTGGATAATTGCCTGCGCTGGCATATTCCCTCTCGCCTTATTATATAATAAATAAATTTTCCAACTTCCCGAAAATATAGGTAATGATGGCAAGAAGAATAATATTATTAATTGCCGTATCGATATTAAGCTGTCTGCTCTTTTCCTCAATCACGTGGGCGACATTTCCCAAAGCCGATAAGGTGATCGTTATCAAAAGCAAGCGGGTCATGATATTATTGAAAGACAGCGAAATAATAAAAACCTACAGAATCGCCCTCGGCAAAAGTCCAGATGGCCGCAAGACTCAAACAGGAGACCAGAAAACCCCTGAAGGAAATTACATCATAACTTCGAGAAACCAGCACAGCAAGTATTATAAGGCAATCAACATATCGTATCCAAATAAATCCGATATACAAAATGCCAGAAGGCTCGGCGTGTCTCCGGGCAACAGCATAGCGATTCACGGCCTGCCAAAGGAGCTGGAGGATATTGATAAATTTCACAGACGCCTTGACTGGACAGACGGGTGCATTGCGGTCACAAATCACGAGATAGACGAAATCTGGCAGCTTGTTTCAGACGGCACACCGATAGAAATCAAACCTTAAGCAATTTGAATCTAAAATTATATGTCAGGCGCTGTAGCAGTGCCTGACATATAAATATGACCAGCTGAGATTAAAATCATCTGTAGAGCAGATCGAACAAATCTTCCGCACGCCTTGCATCAAGCTTATTCAGGATTATGTATTCTTCGTATGCAGCGTCCTTGTCTCCGTTTAAATAATAGGCAATGCCCAGATTAAAATGAGTATCTGGATTTCTTGAGTCGATGCCTATGGCCTGCTTAAGGGTGTCGAGGGCTGCCGAATACCTGCCTGTAATGATATAGATAGTGCCGAGCTTATTGTAAATTGCCTGAAAATCGGGCTTAATCTTTACGGCATGTTTATACGCATCGATGGCATCCGAATATTTGCCGATCTTGTAATAAACCGCTCCCAAATTAACATAGGCATCCATGTAGTCAGGTTTAATCTTTAAAGCCCTTTTGTATGCTTCTGCAGCATCTGCATATTGGTTTGATCTCTCATGCTTCAGGCCTTTCATAAAATATTCTTCGGCATTGTCTTTTTTCACTTCTGTTTTTTTTGCAGGTTTTCTGATTTCAACAGGAATTTCTGGCTTTTGTAGTTCTATTAGCGATTTTGGTGCTTCAATCAATGGTTTTTGAGGCAATTCTTTTTTTGCAAGTTTCTTATATAATGCAATCTGCCTTTTGATATATTCTGAAGACCTGTAATCAGGGGGAAGCTGGACAGCAGCAAGTCCTTCTGCCTTTATCTCGAACAATGCTATATCATGCCTGCGGTTGTAAGATATTAATTTATTGATAGGATAAGAGCCTTTCCCTTCAGTCCTTACAATAAGCGCATATTCCACATCTTCGAGCCATTGAGAGATTATTTTGCAGCTCGTTGCTACTATGCCGTTACTGTCGACAATAAAGCCGCTTCCGGAGGCAACCTCGTTTCCATTCCTGTCATGAATTGAAATAACAACAACCGCCTTCTTCTGTTTCTGTGCGAAGTCGGGTATTCTGGCTTCTGCCAAAACAGCGAAGGAGGCTGTAAAAAGGAATGAAACAAGAATGATAAGAACTATCCCTGAAAAACTTCTCTTCACTTCCATCCGTGACATCCGTAGCAGAATGTGCTTCTGTCATTATGCCTCAAAAAGAATTGATTATCGCTTACGTGAGGGTCATGACAGCTCGAACATTCAACCCTGCCGTTCCTTAGCAGATCGGCTATGATGCCTGCGCCTTTCCAGCCCGAGAGCGTCGCACCCCTCGGCTTCAGGTGTCTGCTGCGCTCATTATAGGCAATGGATACCGTATGATGATTACGCGTGTTGCCTATTTCATCAGCAGACTGGATTATTTGCGAATGTGTCAGATTACTTTTTTGCCATGCTTTTTCGTCAATGTTCAGGTTATACGCCTGTGTTCCGTCATGGCAGGAAAGGCATACCTTTGACAGCGTATTAGGGGATGTATCTTCGGTTACTCCAGCCATGCTCGTTCCATAAGTGGAATAGACTGCCGGTTTGGCCTCCTTGTTCCAGAGCTGAACACCGCTTAGCTCTGTATGCGGGGTATGACACCAGATGCAGACCTCTGCCCGATGTTTGTATGAAAGATTATGCTTTGTGTTTTCGATACCTGCAAATGCTACACAGGCATATAAAAGTAATGCCGCTGATATAGCAACCTGGATTTTCCTGTTCATAATATAATCCCAGATTCAGCGATAAAGATGGGTCTCTGTAGTGAATAGCTTAACATGCCGGCATAAAAATTTTATATTCCTAAAACTATCTCCCTTTCCTCCATATCAACCCTGTCGATCCTTACCTTCAATTCCTTGCCTATTGTGAATCTCTTTTTCCTGTGAACTCCGTGAAGGCTCAGGCTCTTTTCATCATACTGATAAAAATCATCGGCCATATACGATACATGGAGAAAACCCTCTACATAATAGTCCTTAAGCCTTATCTTCAGGCCGTATGGCGTAACAGAGACGACCTTCCCTTCAAATTCCTCTCCCACCTTATCCCTCATAAACCATACCCTCATGGCACTCAGAACAGCCCTCTCTGCCTCATCCGCCTGCCTTTCCATCCTCGATGAATGGAATGCAATATCAGGCAAAAGGGATTCCAGATCCTTGATTCTCTTATCACCGAGATGTTTTTTAGTTAAAACCTCCCTCAATATCCTGTGTACAACAAGGTCAGGATACCTTCTGATAGGCGAGGTAAAATGGCTATAGCTTTCGGAGGCCAGTCCAAAATGTCCTACGTTCACTGCAGAATACCTTGCTTGTTTCAGGCTCCTCAGTATCATGTGATTTATTATCTCCTCTTCAGGAGTGCCCTGAATCTGCTTGATCAGGTCAGAGAAGTCTTTTGGAGCTATAGTCTTTGTCCTTTTCAGAATTCTCAGAGAGCCTATGATTTTCATAATGCCTTCGAGCTTCATTGGATCAGGCTCTTCGTGTATCCTGTAAAGGCTTGGAATATTAAGGGCTTCGAGATGCCCTGCAACAGCCTCATTTGCAGCGATCATGAACTCCTCTATTATCATGTGTGCAAAATTTCTCTCTGCCCTTATTATGTTCTCAGGATTTCCCTGAATATCCAGAAGCACCTCAGGCTCGGGAAGGTCGAAATCGAGGCTCCCCCTTTTAAGTCTGCGTGATTTCAGGATATTGCACAACTCTCCCATCATCTCAAAATCCTGAAGCAGATAATCGTATTTTTGTCTTTCCTTTCGGTCTTCATCCACGAGTATCTTCTTCACAGATGTATACGTCATCCTCTCATTGCTGTTGATAATGCTGGGATAAAATCTTGCATCGGTCCGCTCACCATGCATGTCAAAATCCATCTCAACAGTGAAGGCCATCCTTTCCACTTTTGGTCTTAAACTGCACAAGTCCTCTGAGAGTTCCTTTGGAAGCATGGGGATCACCCTGTCAGGAAAATAAACGCTCGTCCCCCTTTTCCTGGCCTCCTTATCTATTAAGGAATCCCATCCCACAAAAAAACCTACATCTGCTATGTGCACCCACAGCCTGTAACCATCATCTGTTCTTTTGATTGATATGGCATCGTCAAAGTCCTTTGCCATTTCGCCATCGATGGTTACTGTGGGAAGGCTGCACAGGTCTTTCCTTTTATGCTCTCTGTTTTTAAGCCCCTTTGCATAAAGGCTTTTCGCCTCTTCAATGACATTATGGGGGAATCTTCTCGGCAGGTTGAATTCATCTATTATGCCTTCCACTTCATCGAGCGGTGTTTCCGGCTTTTCTAATATTTTTATTATCCTGCCCGCAGGAGGCCTTTTGTCAGATGGGTAGCTTATTATCTCTGCAATTACGCTGTCTCCGTCCTTTGCCTTGCCTTTTTCTTTCGGGGCGATATAGAGGTCAAAGGGGACCGATTTGTTTTTAGGCCTGACATAAAATCCAGCCCTTCCGGCTTCGAATGTCCCGACCATGCGTGTATGCGCCCTTTCAAGTATTCGGATTATGGCGCCTTCCCTGCGGCGTCTGTTCTCGATCCTCGCAATAACCCTGTCGTTGTCCATTGCACCGAGGGTTGCCCTTGCAGGGATGAATACATCCCTCTCTCCAGGTTTTTCGAGTATCACGAATCCATACCCGTCCCTGTGCGCCTCAAAGTAGCCTGTAATAAGGTTCATCTCCTCGGCAGGGCCATAAAGGCCTTTCCTTGTCCTGACAATATCGCCGTCATTGACCATTTCCCTGAGAAGCCTTTTGAGTTTGCGCCTTTCGGGAGGGGTGAGATTTAAGTTATAGACGACCTCCATGAAGCTGAGGGGTTGTGTGACCTTTTCTTTGAAAAACGATGTAAGGAATTCCTTGGTGATCATAGACCAATTGTAACACAAAAATGATAGCGCTAATCCCTTAAAAAGCCGAGCATCTCGGCGGGCGATACAATTTTTATCTTTCCGATATTTTTCAATTTCCTTAGATGAGCGTCTCCCGAAACAATATAATCGGCCTTGAGCGCTATGGCGCAGGCGATGAATTTGTTGTCGGCAGGGTCTTCCTTTATCCACAACTGTTCCTTGGGATTATTTACAAACAGGAGATTGAAATTTTTCTCAAAAGCCGACATCAGCCTGTATAAGAGAGAATTGTCCTCAAACTCAAACCTGCTCAATACCTCAAAATATTCTTTCAGGATAGGCTTTGACACACAGAGCGTCAATCTGCCGGAGAACCAATATTCAATAACCTTGAGTGGAATGTCTCCGAAAAATGAGGAAACGAACACATTTGTGCCTATTGTCGCTCTTATTTTCCCGAGCGGACTTTTCTGATGGTCTTTTCCACATTAGATACCTTATATCCTTTCTTTTTCAGAGAACTGCCGATTTCGCTCCAAAGCCCTTTCATGGCATTCTCAATATTGTGCTCTTCCACATAGTCCTTAATAAGCTCGCAGAGCTTTTCATTGACTGATTTATGCTCAAACCTGCTCAATCTCTGAAACTTGTCTTTTATATCCTTGTCAACTCTTACCAAATATCTGCGAAGTCATTTAACACCTCCATTGATAGCATATATATCAATGTTATCATATTCTGCAATCTTTGAACAATTTCTCCTATTTCAGCTTTGCCTTAAATTCTCCCATTCTTTCTATTGCACCGTCCTGATTATGAAGGACTATGCCTTTGAGTTCTTTAAACCGTTTTTGTATTTTCTTATCCTTACTCTTAATATAATTATCGAGGATTTTGAGCTCGTTATCAATTTTATTTGCGATTGTCAGATACTTGTTGTATTTCTCCCTTTCTGCTTTTATGGAAAAATCACCTGGCATCTGCCATTTATCCTTAAGGAATATCCACGATGCAAAGTCCTCTAATTGATAGCCTTCGAGCAATTTAACAGGGGTTGTATTTTTCATATCCACAACCCTTAACCCGTCCCTGTCAGCTATGATCTTATACCCTCCCTTAAATGGCTCTGCTCCCTGATAATCCATGAACTCCCATGTGGAGACCGCTGACTGCTGACTGCTGACCACCGGCTTTTTATGGCAGCTTTCACATTTCCTCGCCTTTCCGTATGGATGGGCTGCCTGCTCAATTTCAAACCACAACAGGTGTTTATTAGAACGTGAAGGGGACTTTGTCCCCCTCACGGACTCCCCCTCCGGAAGGCTGAACGTACCCACCACATAATATGCATCCCTTGTCTCTCCATTAGGCCATCTGAACATAAGTTTTTCAGATGGTTTGACATCCGGTTTGATATTGCCCACACTGTGGGGCCAGATCTTCACCGGCATCCATTTACCCTTCTGGTCTTTCATGAGTATGGGAGGGCCCTGAATGCCGTAATAAAGGGAATACTTCTTGAACGGGTTCTCCTTTCCTGCAATCAATCCCGGCCCCCATATGGTAATCTGATAGCCCCTCAATTCACTTATGTGGCACGTTGCACAGTCCATATTCTTATGAATGCTCTTTTTATGGGCCTCCTCTATCTCTATGTGACAGTCCTGACAATTAGCCTTTCTCTGCATGTCGCCCATTCCCTTTTCGCCTGTGGTATGGCAGTCAACACAATGTATATCTTTTTTATAATGAACATCCGGGTTCATGCCTGTCGGTATCGAGTAATCGCCTCCAATATAGGTCTCTCCCCGTCTGCTCTGCATTGCACCTGGATGGCAGATGCTCGTCCCCCTTCCGTATCCTGCACAGCTTATCGATGTGGGCTTGTTGGTAAAATTGTGAACTCCTTTTTTCCTGTCAGGTTCGTAGTGGCAGTCCAGACAGCCGGCATGACAGACATTGCAGAATTTCTGTTTCGCCACTGCCTGTTCTCTTGAAAAAGGGACATTAAGTTCTTTTCTTATATCTTCCGTATTTTTGAATTGAAAACCTGCGTTCCTTAAAACCTCCATTGGCGGCAGGTCGGCAAATGACGGCCCGCAGTTGTGAGGCCCGTATGGCTCAAGCCATGTCCTCATTGTCCTCTGCCTGAAATTTGTTGCCATGATGGTTGTCTTGAATTGCTTGAGCTCTTCCGGATGGCATCCTGATTTGCCGCAGGTCTTTTTTGCAATATTAGGATCAAAATTAAATGTCTTAGGATTCCTGTCGTGCCAGAGGACATTCCTTACATCCGGATGCGGCAAGAGTTCTCCGTCCTGCTCTATCTTCGGCAGCATCTGCCTTATCATGTCGTTTCCTGACGGCAGCAGCGAATTTGGATAAACTTCCTTTCTCTTAAGCACATTGCCATCGTCGTCTATTAACAAGACAGTGAGCATTCCCTTGTGAGCATTATCCGGTTCCTTTGCCCTTCCGTTACCGAGGTGGCATTCATGGCACTTTACATTGGGATGTTTAGATTCCCTTTCAACCATCTCATGGGTCACATAAAACTGGGGATAGCCCAGTCTGGTCATCTTTTCTTTGTCAGAGTGGCATCTTATGCATTCCACACTGGTATCCTTCCATGCCTTATAACTTAGAACGGTTATGACCAATAGAAATTGAACAACAAAAATAATGACCGTTTTTTTATTGATATAATCGCTGATAGTCCCTATCTTCATTTGCGGCTTCAACCAAAATTACGAAAGTATCACCTAACATACAACAGCAGGTGTGCTGAAAAGACTTTACACTTTGAAATATTGCAAAACATTATCTTGAATCCGTCATCTACTACATTGCTCACTATTTGGATGAGACATTTATTATCTCTAATATGCATAAAGAATAACACTTTGTAAAGTCTTTGATGAACACCTGCTGTTGTATCATTCGTAATTTGAGCTTTAAAGATTTGAGGAATTGGAGGGCTGAGGTGTTTGAGGGGTTGCAGAAGGGAGACTCAGTTTTATTACCTGTCCTTTTTCTCCGAGTCCTTCGAACTCTTTGTCGTCAAATTTCAGCTTCACACCGGCAGCATTCCCTATTAATAAATCAATGGACTGGTTAGCCTCATAATTCACCTTTTCTCCGGGATTCAGGAGCACTTCCTTTTTATCAGCGCCATCGATGATTATCTGTATCCATGTCTTATCTACAGCGGTAATATCGAGATTGTGCATCTTCTTTTGGACTGTCTTATTTTTATCTCCTGATTTATCAGGCGGTGTCAGAGGAGCATTAGATATCCCTGCTTGGCCTGCTGGAGTTGAATGGATTGTTTTTTCCTGTTTGGCATCCTGTACCGGCACCGGCGGAGTGACATCGGGGATTTTATATTGCACTCCGGGCTCCGTCTTCTGCTGCACTGGTGGTGCACTCTTTCCGCCGGGGAGCAGTAGATATATTAAAAGAGCTATCCCGGCTATGGAAACAGCCACTAATATTCTTTGAGAAAAACCTCTAACACCGGAAACACCCTTTGATTCTGATTTAAAGGAAGGTGTCTTTTCTATGCTCTCTGACGGGATATTGTCTGAAGTTTTCTCATCAGAAGGGATATCCGCCAGATTCTTCTCCTTCCCTCCCTTTATCTCTTCAAGATATGCCTCATACAGGGCAATTGCTGCATCAGAAGGGTATCCGAGGAATTTTGCATACTCCCTGATATATCCCTTTGTATACACCTCAACAGGTAATTTTGCAAAATCCTCTTCCTCTATTGCCTTAAGATAGCTTGCCTTTATGCGGGTTATCCTGGCAACCTCCTTTAGTTCCTTGCCCAGTTTCTCTCTTTGTTCCTTAAGGGACTTTGCCATATATATGGTATAAATTTACCACAATTTCGAAATAAATGAAAGAGTTAATCGTTTTGTAAACCAATTATGTTACTATAGGTTTACAATGAGAAGGATAATGATCACAGGCATAGGTGCAGTCACGCCATTGGCAAATAATTTTTTTGATTCATGGTCTCTTGTCAAGAAAGGCATTTCCGGCATAAGCAGGATTTCAAAATTCGACACGACGGGTTTGTCATGGACAATGGCAGGAGAAGTTAAGGGATTCAATCCTGAATTGTATCTTTCCAAAAAAGAGATTTTAAAACTTGACCCCTTTTTGCACTATGCAGTTGCAGCAGCAACAATGGCTGCTGAAGATGCAGGACTCCTCAAATCCAAAATTCGAAATTCGAAATTCGAATTTGATAATGCCGGCGTCATAATAGGTTCAAGCAGGGGTGGAATCACAACAATCGAAAAAGAACTCTCTAAACTCCTAACTCCTAACTCTAAACTATCTTCTTATTTAATGCCCTCAACAACAATAAGCATGGCTGCATCTTACGTGGCGCAGAAACTGGGCACTAAAGGTCATTGTTTAGGAATTTCCAATGCCTGTGCATCAGGAACAAATGCCATTGGAGAGGCATACAGGCTGATAAAGCATGGCTACGCAGATATAGTGATTGCAGGCGGGACAGAGGCGCCGATATGCAGGTTTTGTGTTGAGGGATATGGCATTTCTGGTGCGTTATCAAAAACAGATAATCCCTCTGCAAGCAGGCCGTTTGACACAAAAAGGGACGGTTTTGTCCTTGCAGAGGGTGCGTGCATACTGGTGCTTGAGGAGTATGCATCTGCAATAAAAAGAAATACTGAAATCTATGGCGAAATTATTGGTTACAGCAGCACAACAGACGCATATCACATAACAAGACCTGACATCGAAGGCGAAATAAGGGCTATACATTCCTCCCTTGAAGATGCAGGAGTTTCACCTGAGGATGTCGATTATATCAATGCCCACGGCACATCAACGCCAATCGGAGACATGGTGGAGGCAAATGCAATAAAGAATATCTTTAGAAGCAATATTCCGGCCCCGGTAACTTCAATAAAATCCATGACAGGACACATGCTTGCAGCATCAGGGTCTTTTGAAGTTGCATGCACTGCCATGAGCATCAAAGAAGAAATCATCCCTCCGACAATCAATATTACCCAAAAAGACCATGAATGCAATATTAATGTAATAACAGAAAAAAAAGAGGCAGATATAAAAATTGCTATTACAAACTCATTCGGATTCGGGGGAGTCAATGCGGTGATTGTGCTGAAAAAGGTAGATGAGTGAATGAGTAGATGAGCAGATGAGAATTCCTAAGATGCACCTTTCCACTCATTTACCCATTTGCTCATTTACTCATTTACCTATACCTATTGCCTTTTCGTATATCCTGTATCTCTTATACAGCCTCGCCCCGAACATCTCGCAAAGTCTTATTGCCTGAATGTTGTCTTCAAGAATCCACGAAAGCTCTATTCTCTTATACCCGCCTTTTTTAATGTTCTTATGTCCCACTTTAAACAGAAGTGCATCGACCCCCCTGTTGCGGTATTCGGGTTTAATGCCATAAAGCAGCAATCTGAGGTCGGTTAGTTTTTTGGAATAATAAAGCGCCTTTATTATCGTCAACGGATTAAGCCTGCCCTTCATCTTTTTCAAAACAAAATTATAATCGGGGATTAGCCCGAGAAATCCTATCGGCTCCCCATCCTTCTCAGCAATAAGTGTGAGTTCAGGGACTACGAGGGGTTTCAGTCTTTTGGCACTGTAAGAAAGCTCTTCATCGGTAATGGGAATGAAGCCCCAGTTATTTTTCCATGCGGAATTATAGACGTCCTGGAAAATCTTCATATCAGCCATGAAATTCTTTTTATCGATAGTCCTGACCGTTATTCCTTTTCTTTCAGCCAATGCGGCTACCCGCAAAACCTTCTCCGGCAATTCTTCCTGCATATCGTAAATATATGCATAGAGGTCTTTCGATTTTGACATGCCGAAGGCAGTCACCAAATCATTGTAATAAGGAGGATTATAAGGCATCATGAGCATGGGAGAACTGTCAAATCCATCGATAAAAAAACCGCATTCCTCGTTCGTGGAAAAATTCATTGGCCCGCGCATAATCTCCATGCCCTGACTTTTCAATTCATCCTGGACTATGTTTAACAGGGCATCAGAAATCTCTTTGTTATTAATGCACTCAAAAAAACCGAAAAAGCCTGCCTTCTCTTTCTGAACCTTAATGTGATCAGGATTGATAATGGATGCTATGCGGCCGACAATATTGCCATTCTTTAATGCGAAAAAAAAATTCACATCTGCATGTTTTAAGAAGGGGTTTTTCTGAGAAAAGTGTGTCTTCATGTCCATAGTCAACCGAGGGACATAAAGACTGTCGTTCTTATAAAGCTCAAGAGGGAATTTTATAAAAGAATTGATCTCTGATTTTGTTCTGGCTTCTATTATCTCCACTTCTATTTATATCAGCCCCATCGCCTTGCCGACCTTCTTGAATGCCTCAAGCACCTTGTCGAGATGCTCATCCGTATGCGTGGCCATGTAGCTCGTTCTTATAAGAGCCTTCCCCGGAGGGACTGCAGGCGAGACAGCGACATTTGCAAATACTCCCCCTTCCTGAAGCATCATAACAAACTTAAATGCAGTCTCATCCTCTCCCACAATAATGGGGATAATGGGAGTCTCGCTCGGGCCTAAATCAAACCCAAGCTCTTTAAAGCCCTTAAACATCTTGTTTGTATTTTTCCATAGCCTTTCTATCCTTTCAGGCTCGTTCTCGATTATATCCACTGCTGCACTGACCGCTGCTATCGATGCAGGAGGCGGGCTTGCGCTGAATATCAATGCCCTTGCAAAGTGCTTTATGTAATGAATGACATCTGCATCGCCTGCTATAAAGCCGCCTATGGATGCAAGGGATTTGCTGTAAGTTCCCATTATTAAATCCACTTCGTTCTCCAGACCGAAATGCTCTGCAGTGCCCCTGCCTGTCTTGCCCAGGACACCAATTCCGTGAGCATCATCCACAAAAAGCCTTACTCCGTATTTCTTCGTTATATTAATCACATCAGGAAGATTAATAATATCTCCTTCCATGCTGAACACACCGTCAACAACCACAAGTTTTCCCCTGCCGTTATTCTCATTGAGGATTCTTTCGAGGTCGGACATGTCATTGTGCTTGAATCTCTTGACCTCTCCACATGAGAGCCTGCAGCCGTCAACAATGCTTGCATGATCCATCTTGTCGATAATGACCACGTCATCTTTTCCAACAAGGGCGGATATTACGCCAAGATTAACCTGAAACCCCGTCGAGAAGACAAGGGCAGCCTCCTTCCTCATGAAATTGGCAAGCTTCTCTTCCAGTTCCACATGGATGTCGAGAGTGCCGTTGAGGAACCGTGAGCCTGCGCAACCCGTGCCGTATTTTTTTACGGCCTCTATCGCTGCCTCTTTCACCTTTGGATGATTTGTAAGGCCGAGGTAATTGTTCGAACCAACCATTATCATTTTTCTGCCGTTTATTACTACCTCGGGGTCCTGTGCGCTCTCTATTACCCTGAAGAAAGGATAAACTCCTGCCTTCTGCAATGCCTTTGCGGTATTAAATTTAAAACATTTTTCAAAAATATCTGTCATCTGTCTTTTGTTTTCTGTCTTCTGATTCATAGCCATTGATGTATCCTGTACCAGTCTGCTGTCCATTTTGCTCCTTCCTTTATTTTTACCTTCGGCTCAAACTTCAGCCTCTCTGCTGCCCTTGTCGTGTCGCAAATCCAGTGGGAATGCCTCATCTCTTTTATCTTATCCGTATTTATTATATTTATTCCTTTTCTGGCTCCTTTTGCCTTCTCAGAGATGAATCCGAGCAGCGGCATAACAAATTTAGGGATATTCAGTCTCACCGGCCTCTTCTGCAGGGCATCGGATATTGCCTCAATAATATCATCAGTGGAGTAAATATTACCATCTGACACGAAAAAAATCTCTCCCTCTGCATCCCTGCTCAGCGCAGAGAGTATTATACCATTTATCAAGTCTTCCACATATAAAAAAGAGTAATAACATTTACCCCAATAAGGAATCAAGCCCGATTTTATCATTTTAAAGAAAATCAGCAGGTCTCTGTCTCTCGGCCCATAAACAGCAGGAGGTCTTATGACAGTTACAGGCATATTCTTTTTATTCGCTAAGACTATCTTCTCTCCTTCAAGCTTTGTCTTTCCGTAAACGGATACAGGGGCTGGTTCGCTATCTTCCTTAAGAGGCCTACCATCACAGCTCGGCCCTGCTGCAGCAAGACTGCTCAGATAGACAAATCTCTTGATATGGGAATTATTTTCAAGCACTGCCTGCACGATGTTCTCTGTGCCTTTAACATTTGCATTAAAAAAATCCGCTTCGGAGCACGCCTTTGTCAGTCCTGCAAGATGAAAGACATAATCAACACCCTTAACAGCATCAGCAAGTGATTCCCTGTCCGTGCAGTCTCCCTTTATTATTCCGGCATTGATATCTTCAAGAAATCTCAGGTTTGCAGGGTTTCTTACGAGACAGGCAACATCAAAACCTTCACGGATAAGGGCGCCTGCAAGATGGCTCCCTATAAAACCTGTTGCACCTGTAATGAGGGCCTTCATAAATCTGAATTTATTCTAAGGAATATGCTGCACTTTTTGCAAGGAATTCATTATTTTTTTGGGCCTGACCTTCACCCTGAGTCCCTTGACATCCTCAACAACTACCCGTTCTTCTTTCTGTATAACATTATCCGAATATGCAGACCAGAATTCGCCGTGCACTACAACCATTCCACCGCCGGGTGTAATATCCGTTTTTGCAATTCCCTCAAGGCCTATCAGTCCTTCCGCCCCTGTCACAGGCTTTCTCTTGTATGCCTTATAAGCAAGTCTGAAGGTAAGGACAAAAAACAGGGCAGTGACAATGACAGCAGGAATGATTACGGAAAGGGAGAGCTTTAGAAACGGCAATGGCGATTCGAAGAGCATCAATGAGCCGAGGACCATGGATACTATCCCTCCGATGGTCAGCATTCCGTATGATGCGACCTTTACTTCGAGTATGAATAGTATAAGGCCGATGATAATAAGCAGAAGTCCTGCATAATTCACAGGAAGGGTCTGGAATGAGTAGAAGGCAAGGACAAGGCATATGCCTCCGATAACACCAGGGAATATCGCACCCGGATTCGTCAGCTCAAAAAACAGGCCGTAAAAACCGAGCATCAAGAGTATATAGGCCACATTTGGATCGCTTATTAGATTCAAAATCTTGTGTCTGAGTCCCATTTCATGCCTGATGATTTTTGCACCTGCGGTTTTTAATGTTTTATCTCCATAAGCTGTAGTTATCTTTTTTCCGTCTATTTCGGAAAGAAGTGCGCTTATATCCTTTGCAATCAGGTCAATGATATTGCTCTTCAGTGCCTCTGTCTCTGTTGCAGAAACGCTCTTTCTCACAGCATCCTCTGCCCATTTGACATTCCTGCCTCGGGTCTCTGCAATGGACTTGATATAGGCTGCCGCATCGTTAACCGCCTTTTCTGCCACAGCCTTGTCCATCTTTTCTCCCAGCGCAACTGGATGCGCAGCGCCTATATTTGTGCCGGGCGACATTGCAGCAACATGCGCAGCCATCGTTATAAAAACCCCTGCTGATGCAGCCCTTGCACCGCTTGGTGAGACATAGACCACAACAGGAACACTGCTTCCGATAATATCCTTCGCGATACTCCTCATTGATGTATCGAGTCCGCCGGGAGTATCCAGTTCGATAATCAGCGCCTCTGCATTCATCTCCGAAGCCTTTTTAATGGATTTGCCTATATACTCTGAAACAACGGGATTGATGGCGCCGTTTACTGTAATGACGAGCACTTCTGATTTTCTGTTTTCGACAGAATACAGCAATGGACTTAAAAAGAGAACGGTAGAGATAAAAACAAGTGCGAGAAAAACAAACTTCCTATTCATGTAGAATTATAACATGAAAAATAGCATCTGAAGCGAAAGCCGGTTATGCTTGTCACAGATATTAGCGGAAAAGCACAATCAGCACAAAACCTGTAAGCATCAAAATAGTCCCGAGCATTCTTTCCTTTATCCCTGACTCCTTAAAGAACAGATATCCATAAAATATACCTATTAGAAGACTCAATCTCTTAACCGAGATCATATATGCGACCTTTGTCATGCTCATTGCTATCATATGGGAAATAACCATAACGGATTGGAGAAATCCTGGAAGAATGGACGTTCGCAATGCGCCGTTATTATTAAATATAAATCTCAACTCATCCCTTCCCTTATATAGAGCTATCGGCGTTAGAACAATAACAAGCAATGTAATATAAGTGGCGCCGAAAAATATGGGGGAAGAATGCTCAATAGCCCTCTTGCCGAGGGAGGATGTGAAACTGTAAATAAGGGCGACAACAATCATAAATATAGAACCTTTCTCTTTTTTGATAGCAATAAACGGCTCGAAAACGCCCTTTTTAAATTCCTTGATATTGAGCGTATAGCCTCCAACTGCAATAAACAGAACACCCAATGCGCCTATGACCGAAACCTTCTCTCCAAGAATAATGTATGGAACTATTATGAGAAATACTGGCGTAAGGGAAAGAAACGGCAGTGTCAGACTTAATGGAGAAACCTTTAATGCCTTTATATAAAATATGATTGCAACTATCTCGAGGGGCAGTGCTGTTAGAAATGCTCTGTAGAAATGATTATCAAGAGGAGGGACAGGAATAAAGAAAAGAGTGCTGATAAGAAGGGGCAATGAAAACAAGAGCCTGAGCCATGCAATAAGGTACTCATTATGAACTGACAATGCCTTTTTGGTGAGCGCATCGCTGGTAGCGAGAGTAAAGGCAGAAATTAGGGCAAATAGTATCCAAAGATTTTCCATTCATTAATTTTAATGTCTCTACTTAAAAATAGACAATCATTAGCATCAGCAGCGATGGCATAATCTTTCATTTTTGATAAAATAAGATATAGGTACTCTATTTTGGGGGGAATTGATACAGCCTTGAACAATCTGCTATCTAAACAAGATGCTATTCACCTTTTGGAATTAATCCACAAAAGTCTTTCTTGCGTGAAAGAACAAGATTTCAGGGAACTATTATTAGATTTAAAGGTCTTGGTTCCATATGATTACACTGCCTGCTTATTGGGTAAAAGGGATAAAAATAACCTCGTAAATACTTACGACCTGATAAATGTCGCCTTTCCCTTCTGAATGGCTTGACCATTATGTTATAAAAAGCTATCATCATATTGACCCAATCGTTAAAGAAAACTTTAACAATTTTACATTACAATACTGGGCTGATACATACAAAAAATACACTCCTCCCAAAGATTTTGTAATGACTGCCGAAGACTTTGGCCTTAAAAAAGGTTATTCCTATGGCCTCAAAAACTATAAAGGAACAGAGGGGAGCTTGTTTTCTTTTTCCGGCGATTTTATAGAATCCAATCTTAGAACAGAAATCATTTTAACGCATATCACTCCTCACCTGCATCAAGCCTTCATTCGCGTTTTGGGTCAGCACAAAACAAATGATGATATCTCAATCATCTCTCTAACATCAAAAGAAAAAGAAGTGCTTAAATGGTTAAAAGAGGGCAAAAACACATGGGATATATCCCAAATTCTTGCAGCGAGCCAAAACACTGTTAAGTACCATATAAAGAATATTTTTCTGAAGCTTGATGTTTCAAACAGGTCTCATGCCGTTGCGCGTGCTGTTGAACTGGAATTGATTAAACCATTTTAACATATCCGGTCTCTTCAGAGCATTTAAGATTTCAAATTCTCTCCAATCCATCATCACTGCCACAGCAACTACTCCATCAGGCATCGTATATGGTTTATCTATCAATGCAAAAGAAAATCCTTTCATATGCAGCAACTTATAGACTCTATGGTCAGTTACGCCGTATAAATACCGCACATTATTTTTTGAGCACCATTGATATATCCCTTTAAAAAGAAGGCTGAATATATCAAATGAGCCGAATTCATTAGATATCCTATGCCTTCTTGCCTCAGATGCTATACAGCACCTTGAAAGTTCTGCAGTATCTGCCTCTTTTCTTATTTCATGTTCATGCCCCACAAGCGGCAAAAATTCCTTTTCGAGCATAAAAGTATTCTCAGTCGTTATCAGTCTCATATACGCCCACACCTTGCCATAAAGGTCAAGAACCCCGAAATGAATAGCATAATTATCGTAAACGTCAATTTCCAGCATGTTTTCTGTTTCCGAAACCCATTTCAACTTCTGAGCAAAGATTTTGTGCCGCAGATGGTATGCCTGAACTATTTCTCTTTCCATAAACAGATTCTTCACAATGAGGTTGCCTTCACGAATACCGATAGGGTGAAAGGTCGTACCATTTGTTTTTCCTGTTGTGACTGACAGCATTTTTCTCCTCCTAAAAAGTTTTTCTATTTATGGGAGAAGAAAAGACTACAAAAAATCACCTACCTGTTTGGGTAGGTGATTCGTCCCCTACTCATTCGGGCAGGTGATTTTTAAAGCAAGAGGTGTTAAACAAATATCATGAGTTTTTTAAGGTCTGTCTTTGCAATTCAAAGAATAAAGGGGGTGATAGCAGAGGTCAAAACAGGAGGGCGTAATTTTTGGTTTCTGAAAATTTCGAAAGAATCAGGAGGACTTTATGAGAAAACGCAGAAGGTTGTTGCTGGTTTTAGCTATGGTTGCGATACTGGTGGCCGCACTGCCGCTCATAGCATTTGCCTCGTCAGGCGCATGGAGCGATGCCAAAGTAGGGCCGGATGCATATTCGAAGGGCTACTGGTATTGTGCTGACTTTAACCCGACTGGTCAATATGTTCCACCAAATGCAACTATTACACTCGTGTCATGGCAGTGGAGCGTTTTAAACTACAGAAGCGATTTGCTGGTTTATATTTGTGACTCTTATGGTTGTCAGAATATTTCTAGTTTGGGAATAGGAACCACTACTTATTTTAATAACAGATCCGCAAACCAAACATTCGGGCTTTGTTTTGGAGTTCCTGGAAGCGGCTCGGTCGTTCCACCGATTTATGGACAATACGACAGAGTCAATGTAAGCTGGCAAGCTCCAGCCAGATAGGTATAGACATATTAACCAGTTTATAGAGGCTATAGAAACAAAGGG
>NZ_DAIOFX010000011.1:36900-40029 GCF_036745535.1 Dissulfurispira sp. | reverse complement strand
CTCCTTTCTATAAAAAGGGTGCTGGAAAAAAGAAGACTTGCAGAAGAGAACAAATACCTCCGTGCAGAGCTTTCAAAGAGATACAATTTTCACAACATAATTGGCAAATCCCCTGCCATGCAGAATATATTTAATCTCATAGAGAGAGTGGCAGACAGCGATGCAACCGCACTGCTTATCGGAGAGAGCGGAACAGGAAAGGAGCTCGTTGCAAGGGCTATCCATTTCTCAGGAAAACGGAAAAACAGAAACTTTGTTGCCATCAACTGCAGTGCGCTCCCTGACACTCTTCTGGAAAGCGAGCTCTTTGGACACACAAAGGGGGCATTTACAGGTGCTACGGAAAACAAACAGGGATTATTCGAGTATGCAAACACCGGTACTCTCTTTCTGGATGAAATCGCTGATACGAGTCCACCTGTTCAGGCAAAACCACTTCGCGTCATAGAAAACAAAAAAATCAGAAAACTGGGAGATAACAGAGAAATAGAGGTGGATGTAAGGATAATAGCTGCCACGAGCAGAAACCTGCGAAAACTTATAGATGAAAACACATTCAGGGAAGACCTCTTTTACAGGATAAATGTATTCCCCCTGAATATCCCATCCCTCAGGGAGAGAAAGGAAGATATACCGCTCTTAATCGAACACTTTCTAAGGGGAAGAAAACAGATGCATCCCTCAACCATAGATATGCTGATAAACTACAGTTGGCCTGGAAATGTAAGGGAACTCGAAAATATGATCGAAAGACTGGTTATATTCTCGGGCTCGGACACCATTATGCCAGATAATTTGCCCTCAGAGGTTAAAGATACGGTATGCAAGAAAATCGACAGCAGCCTTTCCTATCAGGAAGCAAAAAACAGGTACTCGATGAGTTCAATCAAAACTTCATTACATGCACCCTCAGACAGACAGGAGGCAATGTCACAAAGGCTGCTGAAAAACTAAGACTCGACAGGGCAAACCTTCAGAGGCTCATGAGAAAATACGGTATAGTTTCCACTGAGCATAAAGACTAACAACTGCGTCATCCTGACAGCACCGTTTATTCCTTTATTTTCAGAAACTTAAACAGTTTATCATTATATTAGTGCGTCTTTTTAATCTCTCTGCAGAAACACCCTTGCCCATATCTTGTTGATTTATAAGAATTTTTACTGCTGGCATAAAAATAGCTATAACATTTTTCAAAAAAATTGCTTAACATTCAAAACAAGGAGGGACAAAATGAACAGAAGGATTTTAGTATTACTGCTTATCTCCTTCTGTGCCATAGGCTTAATAGTCTACGGCACGCAGGCAGAGGGCAAAAAAGCAGGGGACAATGTATTGAAAGGAATTGTTCAGGATGCGTCAGGGCAGGCAGTGGAAAATGCCAGTGTTTATCTCATACCTTCGGCAGATGTGGAGGTAATGGCAAAGACCCCAACCGAGATTAAAAGGGATTCTAAAACCGATGAGCCGCTTGAGGACAATTTAGCTGCAAACAGGGATAAATACCAGAAGGCAGCCACTGACAAAAAGGGAAACTTCAAGATTTCCGATGTTGCAGGCGGTAAATACTTCATCTATGTAGAACCATCGGATAAAGAGCATTTGCCCGGCGGTGATATGTCAAACAAGGCCGTGTCAACAGCGGAGTTCAAAGGAAAAACTGTAAAGATACTCGTGTCAGGGAATGTACCTGCCGATGCAACATATGTTGGGACATCAAAATGCCTGACATGCCACAAGGCGTATGAAAGCGAAAAGAAGACGCTGCACAAACTCGGCATCCGGATGGCAGGAAAAGACAGCAAGCTTCAGGATGTATCAAGATTCCCTGATTTTGACAAAGGCCTTAAAAAACTCATGGCAGGAACGAAACTCTACTTTTACAACTTCGACAAAAGCAGGGGGTTTGACAAATATATGATCTCTGAAAAAGCGCCCTCAGACCCTGCATCGGTGAGCTTTATTGCTACGTTCTTCAAAGACAGCGACGGAAAACTGAAATTTAAAACAGAGAACATGAAAGACGCTTCAGACCCCGCAAGGACGTATGCCGTGGAAATGACTTACGGCGGAGGCCTCTACAAACAGAGATACCTTTACAGGGTTGGCAAAAACCTATTCCCATTCGTCCAGTACAACCCTACAGGGGATGACAGTTATGGAGACAGGACAAGAAAGCCGTGGAGAGATTATCATGCTGACTGGCTCTTCAATGAAGAGACAAAGAAGCTCACAGACCCTCCAAAGGCAAAATCCTTTGAAAAGGAATGCGCCTCGTGCCATTACACGGGATACACTCTTACAAAGACGGATTTCAGGAGAATATATAGCAGGCGCTGTTAACGATCCAAATGGCGAGGCTGATATCGACGGCGACGGCATACCTAATGAGTTAAACATAGGTTGCGAGACATGCCACGGCCCCGGCTCTGCCCACGTAAAGGCTTCAAAAGCAAATAAGGCATCAACTATAGTCAGCCCGGGCAAACTATCAACAGAGAGGGCTTCTGTAATCTGTGGGCAGTGCCACAGCAGGCCGCAGGGAAATCTCAAAAACGATCAGCCTGTAAGCAAAGACAACAAGATGATGGTTGTAGGCACGAGCAGAAACGACTACCTCGTCAATTACACAACTAGGGAAGATGCTGTCCCCAAGGATTACTGGCCTGACGGCATACACTCAAAATCGCATCATCAACAGTATACCGACTTCATTAAGTCAAAAAATACAGAAATGGAAATCAGTTGATTTCTTGCTCTGATTGCCACGACCCGCACGGAATGACCAATTACAAACATCAGATGAGGGCAGATGTAAGGGACGAAAAAGATTCGCTCTGCACGAACTGTCACAAAGCAAGTGCTGATATTAAGAAGCATATGCTGGCAACGATAGGCATTGGAGAGAAGGGCAAGATCAACTGTATTGACTGCCATGCAACAAAGACTATACAAACAGGAGCAGGACTTGGCAAAGGTCTTGCGAGAAAAGACGGCAAGAACTACTGGATGAATGATATCACTTCCCACCTGTTTGATGTACCGAAAAAGGATAATGTTGGAGTCAAAGACATCGACCCCGGAAAGGCCATGCCCATACCTTATACAAATGCCTGCGGCAAATGCCAT
>NZ_DAIOFX010000011.1:20286-36800 GCF_036745535.1 Dissulfurispira sp. | reverse complement strand
CGACCCCGGAAAGGCCATGCCCATACCTTATACAAATGCCTGCGGCAAATGCCATTAATGTAGAAGGGCAGTAAAAACCTTAAGAGGGGCAGGATTAATCCTGCCCCTCTTAAAACATCTTTAAAAACCACCCTGCAACTGCACCTCCAACCACCAGCCATGCAGCATTTAACTTAAAACGCATTCCTGCTGCGGTAGCGGCTATAACTATAAAAATCCCTCTCCAATCTATAAGCGTTGAGCTGGCAAGCTGAATGAAAATAAACTTAAAAATAAATATAAATATGATTAGAGACTTCTTTTTAGGTTTTATAAAAATCCATATCCTGCACCATGCAGCCAGAGAGCCTGTCTATGGTTTGTGGCTCATTGAGGAGCTTGGAAGGCACGGCTACAAACTGAGTCCTGGAACACTCTATCCGATTCTTCACAAGCTTGAGGAAGAAAATCTTCTGAAGTCATATTCAGAAAATGTTGGCGGCAAGGTACGGAAGTATTACAGGACAACTCCTAAAGGTATTAAGGGATTAAGGAAGATTAAGGAAAAAATAAACGAACTGGTGGGAGAGGTGATGGAATAATGGAAATAAATATCTTGATTCCAATCTTAGCGGCATTTTTATCAGCAGCCCTGACCCTGATGACAGGCTTCGGACTCGGAACAATCCTTACGCCTGTCTTTCTTGTGTTCTATGATGTAAAGATCGCCATTTTAATTGTAGCTGTCGTGCATCTTTCTAATAATCTCCTTAAAATCTCTCTTTTCAGCAGACATATAAATATTGATATTTTAAAACGCTTTGGTATTTTGACGCTGATTGGAGCATTTATAGGCGCATTTTTGCAGGGCAAAATGGACTCATCTGGAGTGAAAATTTTGCTCGGCATAATTTTGATATTCCTCGGCTTAAAAGAGGCAACCGGATTTGGAGAAAAACTGAGGCTTCCCAAAAAGATAGATTTCATCGGCGGCTTTCTTTCAGGGCTTTTAGGAGGCTTTGTCGGCAATCAGGGCGCAATACGAAGCGCATATCTGCTCAACTATAACATTACTAAAGAGACATTCGTAGCAACGGCAGCGATTATTGCCTCTGTTGTGGATGTTACAAGGATACCTGTTTATATCTTCAGCAACAGGGATGTGCTTACGAATAATGGATTGCTTTTGCTTATAACGACCGCATCTGCATTTGCAGGGACATTTGCAGGGAAGAGATTCTTGCAGAAAATATCCCTTAAGACTTTTAAGATATATATTGCAGCCATGATAGTAATAATCGGAGTGCTTCTGACGATTAGAATAATCTAAAAATATATTACTTAAAGACAAATTCGTAAAGATTGCCATGTCTTTTTCACAAAGTGACTTGCATGCCGCAGGAAATTAACAGAAAATTTACTGAAAAAGTTTATTCGATCTGTTTTATAATCTTAAAGAGTCTGAAGCCATTGCCATAAAGCCTATGGGTACAAAGTATAGAGAAGTAGACGCTGATGCATACGTCCCGATAGAAGCTGATAAGCTTGTTGTAGGAGTACGTCTCCCATTTAATGTCTTTGTAGAGGACAAAAGCGACATCAAGCCATTATTCAACAAGGAAACAATATTCACGAGCCTTGCAAGAAATATCCTGAAAGAAAAAGGGAATATCAAGAGTATATGTTGCTGGTGAAGACAGTTTATCGCTTTACTCCTATCTTCAAAATAACCCTTCCAAAAAGGATTCCATCGACAATGGTTCTAAAACATTTAAGGAATACTCATTCTATAAGGAGCAGCATTATCCGGTAGACAGGGTTTTTCTGATCCCGGGAATGGAAGTAAACTTCAGTCTTTTTTTATTGAATAAACTCAGCTTTACAATACTATTGGAGGCCACGCCCAAACGCCCTGAAATAATAAGCGAGGAGGTATTAACCACCGAGGGCGACATTGTCATCAAGAAATCCGACATTTCACTTTATCAGGGATACCTGAACTCTCTATTGAAATCGGAAAACATCTCTGAAGAGGATAAATTCAAAATAAAAACAATTGTTGTCAAAGAAAATGCAAAAATTACTGTAAAAGACCTTTTTGATAACCCGTTCAACAGCGAAAATATAAAGGCATCAAAAGAATTGGTAGCTAAAATAGTCGACTGTGTATTAAAAGACAGGGATGTGATATATGACATGGTCTCATTAAAAACTTACGACTATTACACGTATATCCACTCTGTAAACGTTGCGGTCATGTCGGCGGGATTGGGGGCTGCAATAGGATTGAAGAGGGAGGATATAGAAAAGCTGGGGATAGGGGCATTACTGCACGACATAGGGAAAAGTGCCATCCCCCATGAAATCCTTAACAAACAGGGAAGCCTTGATAATACCGAGTTCCAGATATTTAAAACTCATGTCATCGAGGGAGAAAAGATTTTACGCACCCACAACAATATACCCGAAGAATCCTTTGATGCGGTTTTACAACACCACGAAAAACTTTCGGGTAAGGGTTATCCTTCAGGGCTGTCAGAGGAGGCCATAAAACTATTCGGCAGGATAACGGCAATTGCAGATTGTTATGATGCCCTGACAACACCGAGAATCAAAAAATATCCGCTTACGCCTTTTTTTGCGTTATCGGTGATTGCAAAGGAGACAATAAATTACGACCATGAACTATTAAAAGAGTTCGTTAAAATGTTGGGCAGGGTTAAGTAGTAGTATGCCTCATAATCCATATTGTCCCGAACTCTTTGTCCTGATAAGCACGTATAAGTCCGAGCCTTAAGATCTCAAGCAATGCAAGGAATGTGACTATTATCTGAACCCTCGTGGTGTCTTTCTCAAAGAGTGCGTCGAATCTCATTGTATGCTCGCTTTCCATTTTATCCAGTATCATCGCAATCCTGTCCTTTACGGTCAGGGTCTCCCTCGTTATCTTTATTGCCTCGGAAGGAACCCTGCTCATTATTTTCTTCAATGCACCCATGAGGTCAAAGATGTTTACATCGAACAAATACAGCTCGGGCTCTGCTTCAATCTCATCCCTGTCCATGGGCGGTCTTGAAAAGATATTAGCCCATACTTCTTCCCTTTCCCTTAATGTGCCGGATGCCTCTTTATATGCCTGATATTCGAGAAGCCTCTGGACAAGCCCTGCACGGGGGTTTTCCTGCTCTTCAGTTTCTATGGTTTCATCAGGAGGAAGGAGCATACGGGATTTTATATAGATAAGGGTTGCAGTCATTACAAGGAACTCGGAGGCGATCTCGAGGTTGAGATCCTTCATTATTTCGATGTATTCGAGGTACTGCTTTGTGATAACAGCAATAGGTATGTCGTAAATATCGATCTTGTTCTCTTTAATTAAATGCAGTAACAGGTCAAGCGGCCCCTCAAATACGGGAACCTTTATAGTATAGGCCTCTTCCATAACTTGTAGATTTAGCCTCAGACCTGACAAAACTGACCATTATAGGCCTCTTCCATAACGCTATAATAAAACATATAGTTTGCAAAAGTCATCTTCTGCCTTCTCTCCCGCATTATTTATCTTATTAATAGATTCGAAACCTTGAAATATGTCTTGGAAAACGTTATGATTTGAATATGGGTAAGAAGATACTCTTTCTTGCATTATGTCTTAGTTTGTTTGTCATGATAACCTGCTGCGGAAAGAGAGAAGAACCATCCCCTCAAAAAAACCTTTCATGAAAAGCCTCTCGTTATAGGTCTTATCCCGGAGCAGAATATATTTAAACAGGTTGAACGGTATGAACCGATTGCCGATTACCTCTCAAAAAGGTCGGGATTAAGATAGAATTGAAAGTCCTTCCACGCTATGGAAACATCATTAACAACTTTGTTTCCGAGAATATGGACGGCGCATTCCTCGGAAGTTTCACTTACGCCCTTGCGCATGCAAAATTGGGCCTTGAAGTCATCGCAAGGCCGGAGTTGGTGGACGGCACATCCACATACCATGGGTTGATATTTGTCAGGAAAGACAGCGGCATCAAAACTATAAAAGATATGAAGGGGAAAGATTCGCCTTTGTTGATAAGGCAACAACAGCAGGTTATCTCCTTCCACTGGCATACCTTAAAAAGCACGGAATTCAAGATTACAAAAAATATCTTAAAGAGGCTTACTTTACAGGAACCCACGAGGATGCAATTTATGACGTCCTTAATAAAAAGGCAGATATCGGGGCTGCAAAAGATACCGTATATGAAAGGCTCTCGAATGATGATGTTAGAATAAAAGACAAGCTTGTTATTCTTGAAAGATCTCCCGATGTGCCTGAGAATAGTCTGGCTGTGAGAAAAAACATGGATAGCTCACTAAAAAATAAACTGAAAGAGACGCTTTTGAATATGCATAATGACCCGACCGGCAGTAATATATTAAAGGGATTCGGCGCCAGGAGGTTTATCGAAACAAGGGATAGCAATTATGAACCCGTGTTCAGATATGCAAAAGAGATAGGTCTGAATCTCGCTACATATGATTACATGAATTAGCAGCAATGATAAAAATATAGGTTTAAGCATCTTTTCCGTGATTTTCTTTCTTGGCGGGATATATATAATTCATTAATATCGAGAAGACCGCCTCAAGGCTTGATAAACTCATACAACTCCATCAGGTTGAAATACTCAGGGAACACCTATTGATCCATGTTAAAAAAGTGCAGACCGATCTCACCCTAAAGAACACGCGCCATGCAAGGGGCGTTGATACCATTGTGAATCATGTAAAGAACCTGACCGGCATAGTCGACACATGTTTTGACTGTCATCACTCCGAGGCCGTAAATGCAAAGCTTAGCGATCTGAAGAGTCATGTGGAAACATACAAAGAGGCATTCAGCAGGGTTTTAACCATAAGGGCCAATATCAGCAGGCTGGAGGCAGAGGAAGACAATGCCTTCAGGACAGGGGATGAACTGATTACAAAGTTAAACAATATGATAACATTTACAAGCAGCAGGCTTGAAGAAAAAACCCGCTCCTCC
This sequence comes from Dissulfurispira sp., assembly GCF_036745535.1. Lineage (NCBI taxonomy): Bacteria > Pseudomonadati > Nitrospirota > Thermodesulfovibrionia > Thermodesulfovibrionales > Dissulfurispiraceae > Dissulfurispira > Dissulfurispira sp. The sequence goes on along the minus strand of NZ_DAIOFX010000011.1, from coordinate 31,795 downwards.
CTCATGGAGATTAACAACACAAAAATCATATTGTTTATACTTATCGCAGCAGGCCCTTTTCTGACTGCTGCGCTGGCCTTTGTTTTTATAAAAGGGTTAACGAATCCTGTCAAGTCACTCCTTAACGCAACTCATAAATTAAAGGGAGGCGACCTTGATTACAGAATTGGAGGCTTGAAGTATGAATTTGGAGAAGTAGCAGAGTCCTTTAATGAAATGGCTACCTCGCTGAAAGAGCATATGCGTAAAATAGAGGAAAGCGAGAAGCGTTACAGGATGCTTTTTGAGAGTGCAGGCGATGCCATTTTTATCCTCGATACCGATGGAGAGAATGCAGGCAGGATTGTGGCTGCAAACAGGGCAGTAGCAGAAATGCACGGATACACCGTTGACGAATTACTGACCATGAATATCAAAGACCTCGATGTTCCGGAGGATGCCGAAAGGGTACCGCAGCGCATGCATCACATTTTAGAGGGCAAGCAGCTTAAAGGAGAACTCCACCACCGCAGAAAGGACGGCACTGTCTTTCCTGTCGAAGTGACCGCCGGGCTTTTCGAAATTTTCGATCGCAAATATATTCTTGCCTTTGACAGGGATATTGCCGAACGCAGACGGCGGAGGAGAAATTGCAGCGCACCGAACAACTTAGGGTGTCCGGAGAGCTGGCAGCAGGGCTTGCCCATGAAATAAAAAACCCCCTTGCTGGCATCAAAATATCCATAGAATACCTGCTGGAAGGAAGTTCCTTCTCGGAAGAGCAGAAGGATATAATGTTAAAAATGGGATCAGAGATCAGACGTATCGAATTACTAATAAAGGAGTTCCTTAATTTTGCCAGGCCGCTTAAGCCGCAGATGATTGCCGTGAATATGAATAATATCATCGATAAGTCTATTGCATTTTCCTTTAAAGATACGGCCTTCTCAAAAGCAATAAACATCACAAGGGATTTTGACGATGATCTCCCCGAGACCATGGCTGACCCCATGCAGTTGCAGCAGGTATTCCTGAACATATTTCTCAACGCAGTGGATGCCATGCCCGATGGCGGGACGATAAGCGTAAAGACTTCCTACGAGCCTGCGGCAGCCTCCATAATTATAGAAATATCCGATACAGGCAACGGGATCAGTGAAGAGTTGCAGAATAAAATATTCCAGCCGTTCTTCACAACAAAGTCAAGGGGCACGGGACTGGGTCTGTCCATAAGTAAGCGGCTTATAGAGCAGCACGGAGGCAGTATCAGCATAAGGAACAATTTAGGAGGGGGAGCAGTGTTCGGCATAAATATTCCTATCAAACAGGAGGAGGCGCGGTTAGCATGAGTGGTAAGGGGAAGATTTTTATAATAGACGACGATGAGCTTATTGTCTCGATCCTCGAGAAGGCATTGACCAACGAGGGCTATGAGGTGAGTTCGCTGACAACAACAGAGGATGCGGTCAATAAGGTTAAAGCAAAGTCTCCTGACGTAATAATATACTGGATGTGAACTTCCCAGGGCAAAGCGGCATCGATTTGTTGCAAAAATTCAAGGAGCAGGGGATCGGTGCCGAAATTATAATGCTGACAGCGGACGATACTGCTGAAACCGCCGTTAAAGCGATGAAATTCGGCGCGGCAGATTACCTGACAAAGCCCTGTAATATAGATGAGGTCAAGATTGTAGTAAGCAATATACTCGAAAAAAGAAAGCTCAAGCGGGAAGTGGAATACCTCAGGAAGGTCAATTCCACATTTTTTTGAGAGGGAGTTGATAGGAGCATCGGGCCAGGTAGAGGATCTGAAGGCAAAGGCAGAGAAGCTGGCGGAGGCCAAAGTCCAGAGCATACTCATAACTGGAGAAAGCGGAACGGGAAAAGAGTTGATAGCGAGATACATTCACAGGTTAATGCATGGAGACTGTTCAAAAAGATGCATTCCATATATAGCGGTTAACTGCACTGCCTTGCCTGAGACCCTGCTGGAGAGCGAACTTTTCGGTTATGAAAAAGGGTCGTTCACCGATGCGAAGTCCGACAAGAAAGGGATATTCGAGATGGCAGACGGCGGCACGATACTCCTCGACGAGATAGGCGATATGAAAATGGACCTCCAGGGAAAGTTATTGCGGGTGCTCGAGGAAAGGGCGGTAAGGCGTATCGGTGGAAAGGAAGAAATACCCATTAATGTAACAGTGATTGCTACAACCAATAGAAATGTCTCGGAGGCCGTCAAGACAGGTGAGTTCAGAACGGACTTGTTTTTCAGGCTGAGCACCTTCTATTTACACATCCCGCCTCTCAGGGAGAGGAAAGAAGATATACCGGCACTCGCAAGATATTACCTCTCATACTTTGCAACAAGGTATAACAACAAGGTCATTAAAGGCTTTTCTCCAGAGGCCGAAAAAATCCTGACCATTTACGATTGGCCCGGCAATGTGAGGGAACTCAGGAATCTTGTTGAAAGGCTTGTGGTGCTTGAGAATGCCGAATATATTCTCCCGGAGCATCTGCCTGCATGGCTGACCAGCCAGCCAACAAGCACGGTCCAGCCTTCTAACGGAGGATTTACTCTTCCTGACACAGGAATATCCCTGGATGAGGTTGAGAAGGACCTTATTATGCAGGCCCTCGAAAAGGCAAAGCACAACAAGACCCTTGCGGCAAAGCTCCTGGATATAAGCTATGACTCCCTCAGGTACCAGATAAAGAAGTTCGGACTGGAATAAGAATATCAAGTCAGAAAGGAGTCTATAAGGAAGGAGTAATCGGATGGCTGCTCTGTCAGTTGTATTCCAAGCCCGTATCTTCTTCCGTCATCTTTATTTCCATCTGTCCTTACTACCCGTCCCTTAAGAGATATTCCTTCTCTGGTTGAACAGGGAAAGGAGACTTTTATGATAGGGAATAGAAATGTGCTTGTCGTTGATGACAGCGATTTGGTCAGAAGGATATTCTTCGATGCGCTCAGTCTGCATGGCTTTACCGTCAGCAGCGCCTGCGACGGAACCTCTGCACTTAAGCTTCTTGAAGACTCGGACTTTGGTATCATCATCACAGATTACTGCATGCCGGGAATGAACGGGATTGAACTCACAAAGGTTCTGCGCTTCCAGTATCCGGATGCACTTATAATCGGCATGAGCGGAGACCGTCTCGGAGATGATTTTTTGACGGTAGGAGCAGATGTCTTTCTCCTCAAGCCGGTTCGCCTCCAGGATATCATATCAGTGATAGAAAGTTTCAGGGGACAGAGGCATGCAATCCATGTTTTTAGGACTCATTTACACGATGTTTTTCCTGTCCGGCGCTGCAGCACTTATGTATCAGGTTATATGGGTTCGCTCTCTAACCTTGATATTCGGAGGCTCACACCTTGCGGTTACCACGGTCCTTTCTGTTTTTATGGCCGGATTGGCGTTGGGCGGGTATTTGACAGGAAAACATGTCGATGGACTCAGAAAGCCGTTGAGGTTATACGGACTCATCGAGATGGGGATAGCTCTTTTTGCTCTGATATTTATGGGATTGATGAAAATCTATCCCATAATTTATACCTTTTTCGCTCAAGGCAAAGACGATTATCCGTTGTATCTTTCATTCATTCGCATATTATTTTCTGTAGCCGCTTTGATAGTCCCGGCAACACTCATGGGAGGGACGCTTCCGGTCATGACAAAGTTTGTCTCGGATCAGCCCGACAAACTCGGCAGGCATCTATCCTTTCTTTACGGTTTCAACACGCTTGGAGCAGTAGCAGGAGCAGCAGCAGGGTTCTTCTTCCTCCGCCTTTATTCCGTTACCGCTGCCTTTCAGATAGCAGTCGCAATTAATATACTCATCGGTATTTTAAGCATCCTGCTTCATAGCAAGAAAATACCAATTTTTGCAGAACTTCCGGGCAATTTTCCGGCAGAACCTGCTGCCAACCTGAATGCAGTAAACCCATTTCAGGCAAAGCTGATCCTCTTGGGAATCGGGGTCAGTGGATTTTGCGCCCTCGGATATGAAGTCCTGTGGACAAAAATCCTGACCATCGTTGTCGGAGCGAGCGTCTATGGCTTCACCACCATGTTGATCGCTTTTCTTGCTGGCATAGCCCTTGGCAGTGCGGCGCTGGGATCTCTGTTCAAGATATTCAAGGCTGAGGATAAAGGGATTAGAAAAACCATGTCATGGTTCGGTATGGTTCAGATCGTCATCGGGGTAACCGCTCTGCTGGTGACCTTCTATATCCGCGACCTGCCTGTCAATTCAATCGTGCTATACGATTACTTTACAAAGATGAAGATCGATATATTCGAGAGCCGACAATGGGCAAACCTTTTACTCGCTTTTATTTATATGGTTATCCCTGCCTTCTTTATGGGAGTTGCTTTCCCATTGGCGGGTAAGATTCATGCCGGATACAAAAAAAATGATAGGGAGTGCTGTCGGAGAGGTGCTTGCATACAACACGGTCGGGGCAATACTCGGAGCTGCATTTAGCGGGTTTGTGATTATCTATATTATCGGCATAGAGAGGTCTCTCCAGATGCTCACCATAGTCAATATCGGTTGCGGATTGCTTGTTTTAGCAGGCATTAAGAACGTTAGGCTAATGAACTGGACAGAAGCAGGCATCGCAGCAGCGCTCCTCATCATCGGCATAAACCATGATATTTTGAGGATGTGGAATATGAAATACTTTGCCGTATTCCGCGCAAACCAGCCCGATGCTTTCAATACACCGGATAAGATCAAAGAAGCCCTCGAAAACACGGATGTCCTGTACTATAAAGAGGGTGTAGAAGCAATTGTAAGCTCTATTAAGATAAAAGGCGGCAATCAGGCATTCCTGACAAACGGCAGAGTAGAGGCATCGGATACCCCCGGAGATCTCCAGTTGCAGTTTACCCTCGGTCATTTGCCAATGCTCCTTCACAGAAACCCCGAGAATGTCCTTGTGATTGGATTGGGCAGCGGTATAACACTTGGCGCTACTTCCGTCCATCCGGGCGTGAAGGAAATAACACTTGCAGAACTTGCTCCGGAGGTGCTCGGTGTTGCCAGAACCTTTGGCCGTTACAACAACTATGTCCTCGACAATCCAAAACTAAGAATAATTTTTAATGACGGCCGCAACTTCTTGCTCACAACAAAGGAAAAATACGATGTCATCACTGCTGACCCTATTCATCCATGGTTCAGGGGCGCCGGCTATCTCTATACGACCGAATATTTTAAACTCGCCTCGGAACACCTCCGCGAAGGCGGGGTTATGTGCCAGTGGCTGCCTATTTATGAATTGACAATTGCTGACCTTAAATCTGTTGTAAAGACCTTCACCATGCATTTCAAGCATACAGCCCTCTGGCTGACATACTATGATTCGGTGATTATCGGGAGCAATACCCCCATCGTCTTTGACGAAGCCGAACTTGAAAGGAGGATATCTGTCCCTGCCGTATCGAATGCCTTGAAACTGGTTATGATGGGCTCAGCGAGAGACCTTCTGAGCTATTTTGCTATGGGGACTGACGGCATGAAGGCATTCAGCGAGGGTGGAACCATTAATACGGATAATAACCTTTACTTGGAATTCTCGGCGCCGCTATCAATGGGCAAGGGTTTTCTAATGACAAACAACCTCGATGCCATTGTAAAACACCGCGAAAGCATCCTTCCCTATCTGCTTCCAGCAAAGGAGCAGAGTGCCAGAGGAAAGCAGTTCAGGCCATGGAAGACTTATATCGAGGCTGCCGGAGTCTATGACAAAGCCCATATCCTTTTGCTCGGAGAGAAGTTCAATGCCGGGTTTAATTATTTATTGAATGAACTGGATAGGAAATATCCGTGGTATGCGCCTGGAAGGTTTTTAAAGAGCGAATACAGCTCGTTAATGGCAAGGGAGCCGAGGCTGCTTAAGCAGACTCCGCCGCTTGTCATGATGGATGAAAGGGGAGCTAAGGTCACTATTGAAATTTCTGCAGTTTTAAGCCGCATCAGCGATGAGATGGCGATTGTGGATTTTGTCGATAACAATGCCCGGGTTATCTATGGCCACCTGAATGTTCCGGGTTTGAACCGGGATGAATTCATCAACCGATTTGTCGATGATGTCCTATCTTCAATTCAGAAAGCATATCTCAAGGAAGCCAGAATTGCATTCGATAGAGGGAAAAGGCTGCCCTCGTTGGAATCCATGATGTTTAAGATAAAGGAAATCGTAACATCGAAGATACATGAATCAGAATCGAGATTGGTGAATTCACCATCCTGATTCGGCGGTTTTTCCGATTCTGCACGCATATTTTTCGTACCCATGCTACAACCTCTTGATATTATTGTAGAAATTTGTATGGCATGCTCATTGCTATTCGATAAAGCATGAGACACGGAAAAAGAACTAAAATATCTCCTTCTCGGTATCGTCATCTGCCTTATGGCCGTTCCGGCTCAGACCGCATCAGCAGACCTGAAACCGACCTTTCTCTATAATCTCTCCAGCTTTACAGGCCCTGTACACTTTGACTGGGTCAGGGTGGCTGCTGACGAGGAGCGGAACGAGATATATGTTGTTTCAGAAGGCATTATCCGTGTGTTCAACGAACGGGGAATGGAAATCTACCGTTTCGGAGATAATGCAGATTTCGGCGCTATCTATGATGTTGCGGTTACAAAAGACGGAGACATTATTATTCTCTCATATAGAAATTCCAGGTATTCTCTTATCCGCTGCAATTTCAGGGGCGAGCCTGTAGGCACTCTTGAAATCAAGAATCTTCCACCGGAGCTTTCGGGATTTTCTCCAAACCGCATTATTCACAAAACAGGACAGTTCTACTTCGCATCACTGGGTGCAATGAGGGTGGTAGTTACCGACATGGAAGGCAACTTCAAAGATTCTTATGACCTCGCAGCTCTTTCCGGAATCAAAGAGAATGAGCGGGCAGATACAGGCATTGTAGGCTTCAATGTCGACAGTGAGGGCAACATCCTTTATACCATCCCTGTAATTGCAAAGGCATACGCTTTATCGCCGGATAAAAAAGTAAGAGAATTCGGCAAGCGCGGAAGTGCTCCAGGGAAATTCGGGGTGCCCGGCGACATACTGAAGGACAGATCCGGCAATTACTATCTCGTTGCCGACACCCTCAGGTGTGTGGTCCTCATATTCGATAAGGATTTCAGGTTCATTACAGAATTCGGGTTCCGGGGATTGCGTCCAGGCAATCTAATAGGTCCGAGAAATCTGGCCATAGACGGCAAGGGATTGCTCTATGTAACACAACTCAGGCACAGAGGGGTCAGCGTTTTCAGAATTACGGAGCGTGACCTGCTTTACCAATAAAGGAGGTGGTGTGTAGAAAGCAATGACTTTAACTATGTTAAAAGAGGGGGCAATGAAGTAAAAACTTATCCGGATCGATTTTATCGACCGGAGCAATCCTCCGAAAAAGGTAAACCCATCGAAAGGTGGGGGCGCAAAGCCTACGGATCCTACGCAGGATGGCCGGGTTGCCGGAGAAAAAAATTTGGAGGATTGAAATGAAAGCATTGAAATTTGGTCTCGTATTAACGGCAGCCGCACTTATTGTAATCGGATTCAGCGGCACCAGCTTTGCCTTCCACTCGGGCGGCGTTGCAGAGTGCGAAGGATGCCACACAATGCACAACTCCTTTGAGGGCAACGCTGCAGGCAACACCGCACAATATTCAGCAGGCGTCTATCTCTTAAAGGGCTCCGACAGAGCTCCACATGCCTTAACTGCCATCAGCATCAAGGCGACACAGGCCGAGCAGCTACCACATCAGCACTGCTGAAGCAGATATGCCTGCAGGCACAGCCACTCTCCAGAGGACACCGGGCGGTGACTTCGGATGGCTGAAAAAGACATACACATGGATACCGAGAGCAGGTGCGGGCCAGGAGGATAGCAAAGGCGAAAGACATGGCCATAATATCATTGCCTCAGACTACGGCTATGTAGCAGACTCAAAGTTAGCCACATCTCCAGGCGGGAACTATCCTGCTTCAAGTCTCCACTGCTCGAGCTGCCACGACCCACACGGCAGATACCGCCTGACAGCAGCAAGCGGCACATCGGCAACTTTTGCAACATCAGGGAAGACTATAAAAGGTTCGGGTTCGTATGGAAGCGCCCCTGATTCAAACTCTGCCGTGGGTGCATACAGGCTGCTTGCCGGTGTAAACTATCAGCCTAAATCATTGAGCGGCAGCAACGCCTTCTCTTATGCCCCTGTGGTCGCTGTAGCGCCTTCCACATACAACAGGTCAGAAGCCGATACAGACACGAGAGTAGCATATGGAAAGGGCGTATCGGAATGGTGTGCAAACTGCCACGAGGCACTGCACAGCTTCCTCGGCAGCGGAATGGTTCATCCTGCAGGCGCTAATCTCCCTTCGGAGATCGTAAACATCTATAACAGCTATAAAAAGACAGGAGACCTTACAGGAACTCAGGCCACAGCATATCTATCCCTTGTGCCGTTTCAGACCGACAATTCGGCAGATATAACAGCACTTAAGAACTTAACAACATCAACTCAGGGACCTGTCGCCGGCGATAGGATAATGTGCCTTTCCTGCCACAGGGCACATGCTTCAGGATTTGACAGCATGACAAGATTCCCTATCGGCAATGAATTCATGACAGTGGCTGATGCATCAGGCAGCGCTGTATACCCCGACCCATCAGTAAACCCTGCACAGGCAATGGGCCGCACTGCGGCAGAGCAGCAGGCTGGAAGGAAGGGCTCCTCCATTACCCGTCTCAGTTGTGCATCAATGGAAAGGGGAGAGATGTTCATTGCTGACAGGGATAACAGCAGAATACAGATATTTACGACAGTTAAATAAAATCTTATTACGGTATAACCTTATTCAGTGGATACTCGACAATCCCAGATGCACCGATGCTCTTCAGCTTCGGTATTAAATCCCTGACCATCTTTTCATCTGTTATAACCTCGACAGCATACCATCCTGTATCGGAAAGCGGGGATACGGTCGGTGAGTGCATTGCAGAAAGCAGACTCAATACCTTCTTAAATGCCTTTTCAGGAACGTTCATTTTGAGACCTACCTTTTCCTCTGCAGCAAGCGCACCCTGTAATAGCATAGCTATATTTTCCATCTTCTGCCTCTTCCATTTGTCCTGCCATGCCTTTTTATTCGCAATAAACCTTGTTGTGGACTCAATAATAGTCTCGACTATCCTCAGATTATTTGCTCTTAATGATGTCCCTGTCTCTGTAAGCTCTACAATGGCATCAGCGAGATAGGGAGGTTTTACCTCTGTTGCGCCCCATGAAAAATCCACCTCTGCCTTTACTCCCCTTGACTTCAGGTACCTCTTTGTAAAACCAACAAGCTCTGTAGCAATCCTTTTTCCTTCGAGGTCTTTAACGCTCTTTATCTTTGAATCCATGGGCACGGCAATAACCCATTTAACAGGGCTGAAACCTCCCTTACCATAAATGAGCTCTGCAACCTCAACAACATCCGCATTCTGTTCGAGTATCCAGTCTTTGCCAGTCAGCCCGCAATCGAGATGGCCATCCTCCACATATCTTGCCATCTCCTGCGCCCTGATGAGCACGGAATCTATCTCGGTGTCATCAAAAACCGGATAATAAGAGCGTGAAGAAACGCTTATGTGGTATCCTGCCTTTCTGAATATCTTTAATGTTGCTTCCTGAAGGCTTCCCTTTGGAAGTCCGAGTTTAAGTTTCTTATTTTTATTCATATCCATTTCCTTTCCGAATTTATAGAGATATTATTTTAACTCAAATTATTAACAAATTGTATCCCTTCTATTTCAGGTACGCATCAAATATTCATGAATAGCCTTTGCTGCCTTTTTCCCAGCACCCATTGCAAGAATAACCGTTGCAGCCCCTGTCACAATGTCTCCTCCTGCAAAGACGCCTTCCCTGCTTGTGCGGCCGGTCTCCTTATCGGCAATGATATAACCCCATTCATTCAAGGCAAGCACGCGGTGCTTTGAGGCACAAGGGGATTGGCTTCTGTGCCTATTGCTACTATTACAATATCGACAGGAATCTGGAACTCCGAGCCTTTCTTTACAGCAGGTCTTCTCCTCCCTGATTCATCAGGCTCGCCAAGCTCCATCCTCACACACTCAACAGCCTTTACCCATCCGTCTTCACCGATTACTCTCACAGGGCTTGTAAGGAGTTCAAAGCGTATCCCCTCTTCCTTCGCGTGGTGGATCTCTTCCTTCCTTGCAGGCATCTCTCTTTCAGAACGTCTGTAAATTATTGTTGCCTCCTTAGCTCCCAGACGAAGGGCAGACCTCGCTGCATCCATAGCTACATTGCCTCCGCCAACAACCACTACCCGCTGACCTCTTTTAATCGGGGCATCGTATTCAGGGAATGCATAAGCCCTCATTAAATTCACCCTGGTCAAAAACTCGTTGGCAGAATAAACTCCGTTTAAATTTTCACCTTCTATTCCCATGAATTTTGGCAGACCAGCACCAGTGCCAATAAAACACGCATCAAACTCTGCCATTATCTCATCTATTGTAGTAAGCCTGCCCACAACTGAATTTGTAACAATCTCAACTCCCATAGCTATCAATGTATCGATCTCATGAGATACTATCCCCTTGGGAAGCCTGAACTCTGGAATTCCATACATCAATACCCCTCCTGCCTCGTGAAGTGCCTCAAATATGGTCACCTCATGGCCAAATCTGGCCAAATCATAAGCACAGGTCAATCCAGAAGGACCGCTTCCAACAATGGCTGCTCTTTTGCCTGTCGATTCTGCAATCTCTATAACATCTCCATTCCCGTGCTGCATTGCATAATCAGCAGCAAACCTCTCAAGACGGCCAATGGCAACCGGCTCGCCTTTTTGCCAAGAGAACAGTTCTTCTCGCACTGGTCTTCCTGCGGACAGACCCTTCCGCAAACAGCAGGAAGAAAGCTTGCAGTTTTTATCAGATCTATTGCATTCTTGAAATCACCTTCTTTGATAGCTTTGATAAATTGAGGTATCGGGATATGAACAGGACAACCTTCAACACACAATGGCTTCTTACACTGAAGGCAACGCCCTGCTTCTTTAATGGCCATTTCAGGGGAATAGCCCAGTGTCACTTCCTCAAAGTTCGAACTCCTCTCTTTGGGGTCTTGCTCTGGAATGGGGGTTTTATTAAGAATGATTTTCTGTTTATTCTTTTCTTCTGACATTACTCGAAAATCGCAAAGGCATGACGCTTCTTCCACGCTTCGAAGGATTCCTTCTCCTCATTAAGATATGTCTTCTGGCGGTTGATGAGAATATCCCAATCCACCTGATGGCCGTCAAAATCAGGCCCGTCAGTGCATGCAAATCTTGTCTTGCCGCCAACAAATACACGGCATCCGCCACACATTCCTGTGCCGTCAATCATAATGGAATTCAGGCTCACTACTGTTTTAACATTAAAAGAATCACGCGACCATATTTCTGGATATGTGTGGGCTGTCCGAGCGGGCCGCAA
>NZ_DAIOFX010000011.1:0-20186 GCF_036745535.1 Dissulfurispira sp. | reverse complement strand
AAGAATCACGCGACCATATTTCTGGATATGTGTGGGCTGTCCGAGCGGGCCGCAAATATCGAGAATTTCATCGCCTGCATTAAATGTGGACATCTCTTTGTAACAAATTTATAAGATTTTTTTTATAGATAATTTATCTGAATTCTGGATACAAAATTCCTTGCCAATAAAAAACCCCGCCTTGAAGCGGGGTTTTTTATTATTTAAGCAATTAGCTTATCTACGCACAGACTGCTGCTTCTTTAAGCCACAATAACCTCGAGCCATTGATGACAGAAGCATTGATCGACTCAATCATCTCATCAACCTTTACATCAAAGCCCTCTTTGCGTGCAAACGGAGCAACCGAAGCCTTTACCTTTACCTCAGTGAACTTCTTTGTCTCGCTCTCCTTTGCCTCTTTTATTTCTGTACCCATTGCCTTTGCAATATCTGCAAAAATCTCTCTATGCGATTTCGCATCGCCTGCAGGCTCCACTGCCTTGCATACATGCTTTAACCTTCCTAAATAATCCACCACTGTTCCATCTATTTCAAGGTATGCTGCTGACGGAAGGACAATATCAGCCTGTTTTGCAAGCTCTGTGAGGTGGGATGTCTGAACAACGAGGAAATCAACATTCGGCCTCTTGTTTAAAGGAACCTCTCCGATTGCATAAAGGAGATTAAGTCCTCCTGAAGCCATTTCTTTATAGGATTTACCTTCAGTTGTAAGACCCATCATCACTACTCCCTTTGCATTGCTTTCCACAGGTACAGATACTGTTACACCCTTTAAAAGAGAAATATTAGCAGCAGCCTGATACATTGCTGGTGATGAGAGTATCACAGGATTCTTTGCCTCCATATAAAGCGTTGCTGCTTTATCCACTGCCTCTGAAACTGTAGCGGATGAAACATCGGAAGCAAGCTTTTTATCTCCAGGCAGTCCCTTATCAAGCAGGGCCTTTGTTAGGGACATGAGGGCCTCTGCCTCGTTTTCGATGAGATTTACAGTTGCCACGGATGCGATCTTCGGCTCTGATGAATTGATGACAATCAGCTTTGCACCAGCATTAACCCTTCTCCTTATAACAGCATCAATGGCCGGCAATACCCTTTTCCACTGGCTCGGGTTTAAATCCACGAGCACAAAGAGGTCTGCTGAATCAAGGTCTGCGCTGCCTGAGATTAATGTATCAGCATCGCCATAAAGGCTTGCAGTGGTATCTACATTCTTTGTCTTTACAGCATCGGATGCAAACTTCTTTAATGTAAGTGCATCTTCGTTAAGTATTCCTGCTGTTGTTATGAAACCTGCGTTTTGGCCTGCCTTTTTCAGTGCATTGGCAATCGTCTCTATGGCATCCTTCCACGTGGTCTCTTTCAGTTCACCGTTTACACGTTTCATCGGCGCTGTAACTCTATTGTCAGCCTCGATACAGTCAAAGCCGAACCTTCCATAAGCACAGATATATCTCTCGGGCGAGCCTTCTGCTGCACCTGCATTTATCTTCATTATCTGTCCATCCTTTGTGCTGACAGTTATGTCGCAGCCGTTTCCGCAGAGCAGACACACGGAATTTACCTTGTCATAATCCCATTCCCTGCCCTTTCTCCATCTGTCTGCCTCAAGGAGCGCATTGACAGGGCACACATCAACGCAGCTTCCGCAGAATGTACACTCTGACTCGTGTAGGGGCTTATCCGCTGCTGTTGCAACCTTCGAACCAACACCTCTTCCCATAAATTCGAGCACATTCGTCCCCTGATCCTTGCAAACCCTTACGCATCTGCCGCAAAGTACGCAGTAGTCAGGGTCGCGCTTGATGAACGGGTTTGCCTCATCTATGGAAAAGCCGAATTTCTTTCTTGTGAATGATGATTCCTTTATCTCAAAATCATAGGCGTAATTCTGGAGACTGCATGCGCCTGCCTTTGTGCATGTCATGCAGTCAAGGGGATGCATAGAGAGGATGAGGTCTATTACGAATTTCCTTACCTCCTGAACCTTCTCTGTCTTTGTGTTGACCACCATGCCCTCTTTCACCCTTGTGGTGCAGGCAATCATGGGCGCCTTCATTCCCTCTATTTCCACAAGACAGAGCCTGCATGCACCGATGCCCTTTAAGCCTTTAAGATAACAGAGGTTTGGTATATGAATGCCGCCCAGTTCCGCAGCATCGATGAGGTTAGTGCCCTCAGGGGCCTTTATCTCCTTGCCATCTATCTTAAGATTAACCATGTTTGCCATAATTCCTCCTTTATATCAAACTGTTTAAACCGTTTGAACTGTTTGAACCGTTTTTTTCTTTATATCAACAATTACAATCGCCTCTGTCGGGCAAACCTTGACGCAATCTCCACACTTAACGCATCTTGCCATCCTTATTTCATAAGGCAGATAACCAAGCTGAAAACGCTTTTTCTTTTCACCAATAATCGCGGAATACCTGCATGCGTCCAAACATAATCCGCACATTACGCATTTTTCGGGTATGACCTTGAATTCAAGTAGTGCCATACACTCATGCGCAATACATTTGCCTTCGATATGCTCCTTATAGGCATCCGTGCCAAGCCATTCAAGTATAAACCTTGCAGTATCCTTGCCCTTCTTGCACATGGACGCCTCAAGCATATTGTCAGCTATATTCCTTAAGACAATTAGGTCGGCATCTGCGGCTTTACCTTCGGCAATCCTTTGCAGTCTAACCTTTGCCTCATACGAGCCCAGCGCGCACGGAAAACACCTGCCGCACATAGGACCCGATAAAAATTCACTGACATAATAAAGCGCCTTTTGAACTGTACAGTTCTTTTCTTCTGCCTCTTTCTTTATGTCCTCTGTCTTCTTTTCCTTTGCCTCTGTCATCATACCTCCAAAGTCCTGACGGGTTACGCCTTACGCGCAACAGATCGTTTTTCTATCTTCACTGCTCCGATCGGACAGGCTGTATAGCAAGCCTTGCACTTTGTGCAATAATCCTGATCAATAAATAATCTGTTTTTATATTCCTTTACAGCGTCAAAGGCGCAAGCCTCTTTGCAAATGTCGCATAAGAAGCACTGGTCAGTGTCTATTGAGTACACGCCGACTCCCTGACAAACCTTTGACCTGCAATATTTATCGTAAATGTGTTCTTCGTATTCCTCTCTGAAATACTTGATGGTTGAAAGCACAGGGTTCGGGGCAGAACTGCCGAGTCCGCAAAGCGAGCCCTCGACAATCTTGTTGCCAATTTCCTCAAGACGTTCTATGTCTCCGTGCTCACCCTTTCCTGATGTTATCTTTTCGAGTATCTGGAGCATCTGGTAAGTGCCTATCCTGCAAGGCGGGCATTTTCCGCAGGATTCTGACTGACAGAACGAAAGGAAATACTTAGCCACATCCACCATACAGTTGTCCTCATCAAGGACTATCATTCCGCCTGACCCCATCATGGAACCTGCCTTTGTCAGGGTATCAAAATCCACAGGTGTATCGAGCATGCTTTCAGGCAGGCACCCGCCTGATGGCCCTCCTGTCTGTATCGCCTTGAATTTTTTATTGCCGATTATTCCGCCCCCGATATCGTAAACGATTTCCCGCAATGTAATACCCATCGGGACTTCTATAAGACAGGAATTTTTTACCTTTCCCGCAAGCGCAAACACCTTTGTTCCGGGTGATCCCTTGGTTCCAATTGAGAGGAAATAATCAGCTCCCTTTTCAATAATTATCGGCACGTTCGCGAATGTCTCTATGTTATTGAGGTTAGTTGGGTATCCCCAAACTCCGCCTCCCACTTCTGACAACCTCGGTGGCCTCGGCCTCGGAAATCCTCTTGCGCCCTCTATCGAAGCGATAAGCGCTGTCGATTCTCCGCACACGAAAGCCCCGGCTCCTTCCCTTATACCTATGTCAAAACTGAAGTCCGTGCCTAATATATTCTTGCCGAGTATCCCCATCTCCCTTGCCTGATCTATTGCGACGAGCAGGTTTTCGACAGCGAGCGGATATTCATGCCTTACATATATGAATCCATACTGGGCGTCTATCGCATAGGCGTTCAGTATCATTCCTTCGATCAGACTGTGCGGATTGCCTTCCATTATAGACCTGTCCATAAATGCGCCAGGGTCTCCTTCATCGCCATTTGCAACAATGAATTTAATTTTGCTTTTTGCGCTCTTCGTGTGTTTCCACTTCTTGCCTGCCGGAAAACCCGCGCCGCCCCTTCCCCTGAGATTTGCCCTGTCTATCTCATTAAGAACATCATCGGGCGACATTGAGGACAACGCCTTTTCCAGTGCAGTATATCCTCCGGCCTTTATATAGTCCTCGATTGACTTGGGGTCAATGAGACCGTTGTGTCTGAGCACAAGCCTCATCTGTTTCTTATAAAGAGGTATATCTTCGATCCTTTCAACCGGTTCACTGAGTATGTCATCGCGGTATAGCAGCGGTCTGAACGGCGCATTAGCATTAATGGTATAGCCTATCAGATGCTTGACCATATCAGGTTTTACTCTGGTATAAAATATTCCGTGAGGGTCAAACTTGACATTCGGCCCTTTTGAACACATTCCCCTGCATCCGGTTGTCTTGATCTCTATATCAAGGCCCCTGCGTTCGGCCTCGGCAAGCATCTCTTTAACAACCTTTTTTGAGCCCGATGCCCTGCACGCGCTTCCTCCGCATACCCTGATAACTATCTTTCCCGTATCTTCCTTTTTATAACTCTCCCTTAATCTGTTGAGTTCTTCTATGCTTTTTAGCCTTTCCATTTTATTCAAGCCTCTACCTTAAAATCCGCTTTTTTTTCAATTTTTACCGCGTGAATCGGGCACGCATCATAGCAAGCCCTGCATTTTGTGCAATAGTCCATATCAATAAAAAATTTATCCTTTGTCTCTTTTACAGCATCAAAGGCGCACACCTCTTTGCAAATTCCGCACAAAAAGCATTCATCCATGTCTATTCTATACAGGCCAATGCCACGGCATACCTTTGCCCTGCAATACTTGTTGTAAATGTGCTCCTCATACTCTTCCCTGAAGTATTTAATAGTCGAAAGCACGGGATTGGGCGCGGTCTTGCCAAGTCCGCAAAGCGAGCCTTCCTTGACCATATTGCCTATCTGCTGAAGTCTTTCTATGTCTCCATGCCCGCCTTCCCCTTTTGTGATCCTGTCGAGTATCTGAAGCATCTGGTAAGTGCCAATCCTGCAGGGCGGGCACTTGCCGCAGGACTCCTGCTGCGTGAAGGAAAGAAAAAACTTCGCCACATCCACCATACAATCCTTCTCGTCCATTACAACAAGACCGCCTGATCCCATCATCGAGCCGGCTTCAAACAAGGAATCAAAATCAATCCTCAGATCTATAAGTTCAGCAGGAATGCATCCTCCTGAAGGGCCTCCGGTCTGGACAGCCTTCAGTTTCCTGTTTTCGAGTATGCCTCCGCCGATTTCATATATTATTTCCCGTAAGGTTATACCCATGGGCACTTCAATTAATCCTGTGTTCTTTATCTTGCCGGTAAGAGCGAATACCTTGGTTCCCTTGGATCTTTCTGTGCCGAGTGTCGCGTAGTTCTGGCTGCCGTTCGCTATTATATAAGGCACATTCGCGAGCGTTTCTATATTGTTTATACACGTCGGGTAAGTCCATACCCCGCTTTCAGCAGGAAACGGAGGTTTTTGAACAGGGTAACCCCTTCTCCCTTCAATTGAAGCGAGCAGCGCTGTTTCCTCACCACACACAAATGCGCCCGCTCCCTCCCTTATTGATACGTCAAAACAGAATTCAGTGCCCAATATATTATTTCCGAGAAGTCCCATATCCCGAGCCTGTTTTATTGCTATATTAAGATTCTTCACAGCAAGCGGATATTCATGCCTCACGTAAATGAATCCATATTTTGCCCCAATGGCATACGCGCATAAAAGCATTCCTTCCAAAAGACTGTGCGGGTCTCCCTCCATTATTGAACGGTCCATAAAGGCTCCAGGGTCCCCTTCGTCACCATTTGCAACAACCATCTTTGTTTTTACCATTGATTGGCTTACGGCATCCCATTTTATTCCTGTTGGAAACCCCGCTCCACCCCGGCCCCTGAGCCCTGAATTTATTATTTCATTAATCACGTCCTTAGAACTCATACCGGAAAGGGCTTTTTCGAGGGCTAAATATCCGTCATATCTGATATATTGAAGTATATTGCACGGGTCTATTCTTTCATTGTTCCGCAGCACAAGTCTTTGCTGCTTCTTGTAAAAAGGCACTTCCTCCATTAGCTCAACAGGTTTTGTTATAATGCTGTCCCTATATAAAAGCTCGCGCACAGGAAATCCTGCCATAAAGGTGCTGCTTACTATCTTTGGAATATGAGCAGCCCCAACCCTTTGATAGAAATATCCGTGCGGTTCGACCTTCATTAGAGGCCCCTTCTGACAAAGGCCCTGACATCCTGTAGTTATAACCTCTACATCCTTAACATGCTCGGCATGTTTATGAAGAGCGTCAAGCACCTTCAGCGAACCTGTTGCCCGGCAGGCAGTGCCGCAGCAAAGCTTAACTGTCTGCTTTCCTGATTCACGGGCATCTTTCTTCAGCGATGCCCTTAACTCTGCTATCTCATCTATATTATTCAGCCTTTTCATATGTTCCTGTTTTTAATCCCTCTATAATCGCATCAGTTTTCGCGCTAGTGAGTTCGCCGCTAATTTCTTCATTAACGACAACTACTGGTGCAAGGCCGCAGCAACCAACGCAGCCTACGGTCTCTAAAGTAACGGACATGTCTTTTGTCGTCTCGCCGGCCTTGATGCCAAAGGCGTTTTCGAGCCTGTTTACTATCTCTCCTGCTCCTCTGACATGACAAGCAGTGCCTACGCATACGCAAACGATATTCTTGCCGCGCGGCGTGAAATAGAATTGTTTATAGAATGATGCTGTGCTATAGACCTCTGACAGAGGTATGTTAAGCTCTTCGGAAAGGGCTATAAGTTTGTCCTTCGGCAAATAGTTGTTTTCCTTCTGAACCTTATGAAAGGCATGGATCAGGACAGCTCTTCTTTTTTGCTCATCCGTAAGCACATCAGAAACCATTGCCATCTCTTGCTGAACATCTATCATTTTAAAACCTCCAAAAACATAGGTCATATATGTCCTATTTGATCTATATCAATTTCCTATTTTACAATCCAATATGCGGCTTTGCAACGCCTCTTTCGAGTTCACGCCTTGCAGCCATGTCCATAAGCACGCGCTCTGTGCCAAATCTTCCCGGTTCATATTTTTTGAGCTTGAGACCTGCCCTTGCATTGTCAATATAGTTCAATGCGATCTCCAGCATCTTTTCAGGGTCTTCTTCAAAATGAAATGCCCCTCTGAATCTTTCAAGCCAAACCTCAGTCATTATCCTTGTGACTTCCTTGCTCGAGCCTACTGGAGACTTGCCGCCGAATATCACCGGCACCCCGGAAATAGCAAAATAAGTGCCTATTGCAACAGCCTTCTCAGACATCCATTCAGGCGCAATTCCGACTCCCGGCATGCCGCCTATTTCATCGGAAAGGCCTCCTTCTGCTGCCATAGCAGCAAGTATGGTAAGTATCCTTGAATTATCAACGCATGCTCCCAAATGCAATACCGGAGGTATTCCTATTGCCTCGCAGACCTCTCTCAGTCCGGGACCTGCCATTTCAAGCGCTGTTTCCGGCGTCAAATAGCCCATTGTTCCGCATGCTGCTGCTCCGCAGCCGGTTGCTACAACAAGGACATCGTTTCTTATGAGTTCAGTTGCAAGAAATTTATGTATTCCTGTTGACTGAACCCTTGGATTGTCGCAACCTGCAATACCGACAACGCCTCTGATCCTGCCTGCTATTATGGCATCGTTCAATGGCCTGTAAGATCCCCTCCATGTTCCACCCTGCATATATTCTATATACTCATCAGAAAAGCCGCCGATAACAGGGTATGTCTTGCTGACATGAGCGCCTTCTTTGGTCCTGTTTGGATAATTATCTATTGCAAGCCTTACAATCTGTCTCGCTATATCCTTTGCCCTGTGCTCATCATATTCAATATGTGTGGCTCCGGTGAGCTTTGCTTTATACGTTGTTGTTATAACCTTTGTATGGAATTTCTTTGATATCTCAATAAGAGCCGGCATTATGCACTGAACATCTACAGTAATAGCATCCACAAGCCCTGTCATCAATCCTAATTCCTGATTCACGAAACCGCCTGCCGTAGGTATGCCGTGCCTCATCAGAACTTCGTTTGCAGTGCAGCACATACCGCCAAGATTTATGCCTTTTGCGCCCTTGCTTTTTGCATATTCTATAAGCTCTGGTTCATTCACCACATCAACTATCATCTCCGCAAGCGTAGGTTCATGCCCATGAACTACTATATTCACTTCGTCTTCTTTAAATATACCAACGCTTGCCTGAGACTTTATCGGCCTGGGAGTGCCAAAAAGAATGTCTGTTATGTCTGTTGAGATCATGCAGCCTCCCCATCCGTCAGCAAGGCCAACTTTAGCAACTGCGCTCATTATATTCTCTGGGTCCTGATCAACACCGATGCTTGAACGGTGCAGCGCTTCGACAACCTCCCTGTCAATCCCACGAGGCATCACTCCCCACTTTCTCCACCTCTCCTGAGTCTTTTTAGGAGCCCTGTGGAAATATGCGAGCTCTCCTTTTTGCTGTGTGAAATGCTCTATGTATTTAAGGGCGACTTCTTCAGCTACCTTCATTCTATCTCTGCCCTCAAACTCAATGCCCATAATTCCGGCAACTCTGAAAAGCTTTCTCCAGTCCTTTATCTCAAAATCCTTCACCTCTCCCCTTGCCACCTCAAGAAGAGTAAAAGCCATATCCCTCGCATGGTCTGAATGCGCTGCAGTGCCTGCTGCCACCATTCTCAAAAAATTACGGGCAGCAACTACATTAACATCAGCTCCGCAGACTCCTCTTACATCCGCTATGTTTTTACCTGTAAATCTGCATGGTCCCATGTGGCAGACCCTGCAGCATGCGCCCTCTTCGCCAATAGGGCAAGGCTTGAGCTTCATAGCCCTGTCAATACAGGTTTCATATCCATGTTCCTCTGCCCATTCTACAACCTGCTCTGATACATCGCTCGCAACCTTTATCTCCTTCTCCATTTTTACCTCCAAGTTTAATAATCTGTGTCAGTGATTAGTGACAGTGTCTGTTACTGACACTTAAAACCGACACCGACACTTTTTATATCATTGGTTCCATCTCCAATGCCGGATGTCCAACACTCGTGAGATATTCGAGAAGTTTTTCTGAATCTTCACAGATAGTCTCATCTGCTATCTTATCAAGCAAATCTGGCACTCCAGCCTCTTCTGCCCTCTTTTTAAACTCCTCTGCTATTCTCTCCTTCAGTCCTTTCGGCATCCAGACAATCCTCTTTATGCCGCCGTCGCCAGAGAGGAACTTCTTGCTTGTTATGAAGTTAACGCCAATCCCCATGAATCCCGGTGTCTGTGCACCGCCGCCGACAGTGCCTGCGAGGGTGGAGAACTTCATGCCTATAGGGGTCATCATGGTTGCACCCCTGTTTACAATCATGACGCCGTTGGCCTCAGGGATAATCGCGACAATACACTCAAAGCATCCGCATGAGGTCATTGGGTTTTCCATTATTGTATAAAGATTCAGTGTTTCCACTGCACCGCCTGATGCCTTTTTAAGATACTCGTCAACTCCTGTATATCTTCCGTATCTGGCATCAACAATTTCTCCCTTTGGAACTGGCTGGTTTCCTCCTGTAGGGTCTATCTCATATGCTGCCTTTCCGTCAAGCCAGTTGTAAGCTCCGCATAGACCAAGCCTTTCAGGCGTTATAATACATACATGAGCAGGGGCAAAAGACTGGCAGAGCAGACATGAATAGAATATGTCAACAGCATCATCAGTCAGGGATCCAAGCCTCTGGTCGCGCTCTTTATATGCAGCCCGCGCTTCCTCCCTTATTCTTATAACATCCTGCTCATCCGTATAAATGGTAACCTGTACCTTGTCAACTATAGACTTGAAACGGTTGTGGGTCATTGTATTGAGAATGACCCCTATATGTTCAAGGGTTATTCCGTCTTTCTGTGCAGCATTGCTTATCCTTATCCAGTTAATGTCACGCTGTCCCATGTGCCAGAGCCCCTGTGCCTCGTTTATATTGTGGTGTATCTTTCTTTCTATGACAGACTCGAAGTCCTTCTGCATTCTTCTTCCTGCGACTTCTATCAGGATACCGAGGGGCATCTGTCCGCCCTTTTCATAACGCTCCTGCCAGTTGTCACCCACAATAATAACCTTGTTGTCCTCTATCTCCTCAAGCTCTCTCATCCTGACCCACTCAAATGCAGGAGTCCTCTGACCTCCAAATTCAATAAACATATCCTCTTTTCTTATCCTCTCACCCTCAAATGCAGGGCCGTATGCAACTGGTATCGGAGGCTTTTCAACAATGATCTTAAGACCCCTTACCTCTATTGCCTTCTGGACAATCTTTGAATGGTCAAGCTCTTTATCCACTTCTTCGTATGTACATACACCTGTGGGATGTATGACAGGGACATCCGTATCGCATACTGCCGGGAAGCCCATGTTTATTGCGCCTGCGCCTGTTGACCATTTGATGTCATCGAGAGGGCCGAGTGCAAGGGCGAATGCAAAAACCCTGTCTTTCTGATACTTTAAATGACTTTTAAAATCACCGGGCTTTTTGCCGCCAAATATCAAAGATGCCCTGATTGCCCAGTCAAGTGCATAAAGGGTATGCTCTGTATCAGGGCCAAGCGGAACTATCCTCGTATCCCATCCGAGTTCTATTCCTTTCCTCTGGAGCTGCTTTGTCACGCTATCACCATTGGACTGGCCTGAAAGGAATATAAGGATATTCTTTTCCTGCAACTCCCTGCAGATATTCACAGCAATGTCATCAGTTGGAGCAGCCCCGATTATTGCTGCAAATCCAGGCATTGTGCCGTCAACGAGCTGTATGCCAAGATTTCTCTGTATCGTGTCTGTTATAAAACCGTTATAGACATAGCCTGTCTCGGGATCTTTATATGGTTCGAGACCATATATATATTTGATTGCGAGTATAATCTCCTCGGCAAAAAGCGTTGCCATTCCTGAGTCGAGGGCCTCTCCAAGATACGGTTTCCAGATATTCTCTTCTGGTTCGTCATGGAGAAGCTCCTTTGCAAAACCGAGGGCGACCTTCATATCGCCGACTGTCTTGACAGGGAACCCTGTCATTGCATATATCATGGGGAGATAGTAAGCGGTATCCGGAAACTCGAAGGCAAAGTCCTTTCCCTTTTCGGCTATTGCCTTTTCCACCATTTCTTCGGCCTGAGCCACGAGTTTATGTGCACCTCTTATAGCTGCCGAGGCTATTAACTTTGACATCCCAACCTCCTTATTTAGTTTATGTGTATATGAGCATATGGGTGAATGCGCTTACTTTTTACTCATTAACTCTTTTACACATTTACTCATTTACTCATTAAAGATTAGTTTAGTCCTAATTCCACAATATAAGTCAATACATAATTATTAATTTTTAAATAACCGATCCTTATGGCCTGCTATGCCTTTGACCTCAGGAATGCGGGAAGTCCATTTGCCTCCCTCGGCCCGACTGTTACCTTCCACCCTGGAAGTTTGTCCTCTATGGCGCCGCTCAGTATCGCAACATAGCCGGGGATAATCAATTCCCTGTGCTTTATCTCGTTCTCTATGCCGCTCTCCTGAATGAACTGGGCAATCTTAGACGCAGTGAATTTACCCGCTGCCCATGCTGTAAGGACAGACAATCCTTCGCAGTCCATAACAGCAAGTCTGCATGGAACCTTGCTGTTTTCGATCTCACCCGAAACGATAAAGTATGTCAATGAGAAGTTTGTTGTAATGGCAAGAGGAGATTCAGGTGTGGGCTCGCCGATCTTGTATATCTTCTGCTCCACCTGCATCGGAACCTGCGGGTCTGTATATATGTTCTGCCTCAGTGTAAATAGTGCGAGGTTCTTCCATTTTTCGACGCTGCTTAAGACTACAATCGATGCATATTTTGTCACTCCGAGGGTTGCAACAAGACTCTCGAGTATCTTATCATCCCTCTGTGCAAAGGTTATCACGGGGTAGCCCAGTGCCTTGAAATTCTTCTTGATTGCAGCCCTTCTTATAAAGGTATTGGCCTCAAGGATTTCCTTTGCGGTTCTCGCACCTGAATCAATGACCATATCCTCGACGCCGAGGCCCTTTATCTTCTCTGTCAATGCAGAAAGTGCATCAAGCCCCTTTGCCGTAACGCCAAGGGATGCCTTATATGTCTTTGCAATGTTCACCATTGCCTCTGCATTGGACTCATCGGCTCCGTAAAGGAGCGGCTTTTTGTCGGCGATATTTTTCAGGGCAGCCTCTGCTGCAGCAGGATTATTGGTTGCGATAATCAAAGGCACGGCAGGCGCCTTTGATGCAATGGCCTTCACCACGCCTTCGAACCTTCCCGCATCATTTGATGCATTATTTACGAAAATGGCGTCAATCCTGAGTTTCTGGCCTACCCTGTCTATTTCTGAATTTAATACGCCATCAACAATCTTATTAATCTCGTCATCTGACATGGAGTCTTTTATCTCAACTGCAAAGGCGCATGGATTCACAAACTTCTTTTCATGCCTGAAGAGGACAGTCTCTTCTCCCATCTTCACTGCCTTATCGCCGGCACCGAGGGTTATCGGCCTTATTGGAGGAGCCGAGGCCTCGCCGAGAATTCTCTTTGCCTCTTCGGATACATCAGGACATGCATCCAGTGATGCCTGCCTCTGTGCCAGTTTCATGGCAAAGGCAAGACATGTGGGATGTCCGCACTTTTTACAGTTGGTCTTTGGAAGCAATTTAAATATTTCAACGCCTGTTAAAGCCATATTTAACCTCCCTTACATTAACTCATCAATAAATTTTTCGACTGCTTTAACTGCTTCAGGATGTCTCATGATCAGAAGCTCCGCACCGGACATCAAAAATGAGGCTGCGGTAGTGGCCTCCCATGTTATTCCCCTCTCTTGCAGGGATCCCCACAGAGGAAGCTCTGCATCTGATGCCTGTGTCTCCTTTATCTTCCACACATACATGCCCACATCTGCAAGCATGGGCGGCTGCATGGTCGCATCATTCTGCGTCAGTGCCGCAAGCCTTATCCTCTCCATAACCGAATATGTATATTCAAGACCGTATCCGAGCGCCGAACACATGGGGTCTGTTATCAGCTTCTCCTTGTCAAAACCCATCTGTGTTATCAGGATATTGAGCTGTTTTGAAAGGTTTATATCGAGCTCTGACATGGCTATAAGTCTATGGTTGTTTGCCATTGCAGCAGCTGCAATGGTCTTGTAATTCCCTTCCTGTGCCTTTCCTATAATGCAGTTTTTATCCTTTGCAGCTTCGGAGACTGCAACAAGCACTGAAGAGTCTTTCTCTACATGATTGCTTCCGAGGATTATGAGCGGGACATTTATTGCAGCGAGCACATCCTTTACTGTCTTTGCCGCCTCCTCTGGAGAGCGGTTTTCCCTGTCAGGGTGTGTGCTTAAAAGCCTTAATGCTATTGCCTTTGCATTCAGTGTATCCTGACAGTATTTTGCCCATGTAACAGGGTCTCCGGAAACGCCTTCATAAACCTTTCTCACTGTCTCTGGCCAGTCATCGGGAACGATATCCTGAACCTCATAGGCTATTACAGGCCTGTGCGGAACACTTCCTTCAAAGGCATGAAAGGGGAGAACATTCTCTCCACCGAAAACAGCGGTCTTGTCGGTGCCTATAGTAACCTCAAAAACCTTGCCTGAAAAAGTCTCCTTAGGTGCAGCGAAAGCCATATATACCTCCTACATTTCTAAATACGAATGTGCATAAAGGGTTTTGTTCATTATTACATCGAGGGTCTTTTGTATAACCTTCATCTTTTCGGCATCCTCGATCTTCTTGCCTGCAAGAATATCATCGACCAATTGCTTTTCCTGCATAGCCTCTGCCATCTCATGGGCATCGGCGATAGCAGCATCCAGTCCTGCATTCATAAGCATAATAAAGTAATATTTATTCAATATCGGTCTAACATGTTTTGGACATCCATTGGAAATATTGCTCAGTCCGACAACTGTCTTCATAGGCGGCTCATTCATTTCCCTGAACATCTTTATAGCATCGATAACCTTTATAGCATGGTCCTGAGATGTTGCGATCTGAAGTACAAGTGGATCAAGGAAGATATCCTCAAGAGGAACTCCGTATTCCATGGCCCTTGCCATTATCTCCGCTGCTATTGCTGCCCTCTCCTCTACATCGGCAGGAAGTCCACCCTTACCGACAGTGAGTCCGATTATCTGTGAATTGTATTTTGCAGCGAGTTCAAGCATGGGAAATCTTTCAGGGTCATTTGATGTGGAGTTGATCAGAGGCCTTCCCCATTCATTATTATGAACCTTAAGACCAGCCTCTATTGCCTTATAGTTGGTGGTGTCCAGACATATCGGCAGAGGAACAACTTCCTGAATGGTAGTAACCATCCACTCCATCAACTCCTCTCCGCCGTCTTCAGCAGGACCTATGTTGGCATCGATCATGCCCGAACCTTCTTTCCACTGCCGTGTAGCTATCTCCTGTATAGGGCCTTTGTCCCTTTTCATCATAGCCTCTCTAACCCTCTTGGCTATAATGCTTAATTTTTCGCCGATTATCAGCATCTTTTTCTCCTTTCGCTACAAAATGTAATTGCCGTGTTACAAAAGGTAAAATTCTGGAATTTAAATTAAGTCTATGAAAATAACACAAAATTATGACCAAGTAAAGAGAATTGTTTATTTGTTTATTTTATAAAACCATAATCCTGCAATCTCACGGTATCTGCAATGACTGGAGTATATTGAATACGGTCTGCACGGATACAGCATCCTCCGGAAGCTCAAAAACAGGCTTTCCTTCGAGATCGAATTTAAAAATCATCTCATCCTGCGGTATAAGTCCTGCCACATTAATGCCAAATCCCTCTGCCATCTTCTTTAGTTCTTCGCCTTCCTGTCCAATTACCCTGTTTATAATCAGGACACGCCTGTCAACCTCAAGCTTCAATTCATCAACGAGCTCGTTTATCCTCTTGACTGTCAGAATACCCTTGAAAGTCGGGTCGCTCACGATTATCAGCAAGTCGACTTTATGAGTGGTTCTTCTGCTCAGATGCTCCATACCTGCTTCATTGTCTATAACAATGTAAGGGTACTTATCAGAAAGCAGGTCCGTATATTTCCTTATAATATTATTTGCTGCACAATAACACCCCGGGCCTTCAGGCCTTCCCATCACCATGAGGTCAAAACCCTTTGCCTCTATAATGGACTGCTGAATCTGATAATCGAACAACTGCTCCATAGACATGCCGCCCGGCCTGTCTCCCCCGCTTCTCACTGCCTGAAGTGATTCTTCTCTCAACTTTCCAATGGTTGCATGGATTTTAACGCCAAGGGCTTCGTTCAGACATGCATTGCTGTCAGCATCAACTGCAAGTACAGGCCCGCTCCTCTTGCTTAAAAGAAATTTTATTGTCAGTCCTGCGATGGAAGTCTTTCCTGTTCCACCCTTGCCTGCAAAGGCTATCGTAAATCCCATTTATCGAACCTCTTTAATATGTCTATCAACTCATCCATCCTGTTTATTATAAAATCAGCACCCTTTAATAAGTCCAGCGGCCTATAGCCATAAGTCACAGCAATGGTTTTAATTCCTGCTGCCTTGCCTGCCTCTATATCGAAATTGCTGTCTCCAACAATAACTGCATCTTCTGGCCTTATATTCAGTTTTGAAAGGACATGAAGAATCGGAACAGGCGAAGGCTTTCTCTCAGGGGTCGTATCGCTGCCCACTACCAGATCAAGATATTTCAAGAGTCCGAGGTCATTTAATATCTTTGTGGAAAGGGCTTCCCTCTTATTGGATATCACAGCCTTTTTATAGTCTTTCAGTCTTTCCAGTGTCTCTCTCACTCCTGGATAAACAGTGGTCTTATCAACGAGATGTGCTGAATAGTGTTCAAGGAATCTATCAACCAGAATGTCTTTGTCTATTTCTTTTGTCTGACTTCTATCTTCTGACTTCTGGCCTCTGTCTATTATCTTTTCCATAAGCCTTGTAATTCCTTCCCCAACAAGACCTATGGTCTCCTGAACAGTAACAGGCTTAACACCATAAGGTTCAATGGCGTAATTTATGGCATTGGTTATATCGATGCTTGAATCTATAAGTGTTCCATCGAGGTCAAAGATTATAAGTTTAATCGGCATTTATTAATATAAAAGAAAAGGCACAAAAAGCTCAATATTTTCTTGACTTTGAGCGATTCCTTATTTTATCTTTCCTATCGAAATTCACTTTAAACGGTTATTACACTTTTCTGATATAATCATCCATGAACCTCTATCTGATCGATGGCAACTCTTATTTCTACAGGGCATACCATGCCATAAGAGGATTGACCAATTCCAAGGGTTTTCCAACTAATGCAATCTACGGCTTTACCAATATGATCCTCAAAATAATCAGGGAAAAGAAGCCTGATGCAATTGCTATAGCCTTTGACTCACCTGTTCCCACAGAAAGACACAAAATATACGAAGAATACAAGGCACAGAGGCCGGAGACACCCAATGATCTGATTGCCCAGATACCGCATATAAAGGAAATAATAAAGGCATTTAATATAGCTGCATTCGAGATGCCGGGCTATGAGGCTGATGATATTATCTGCACCATAGCAAAAAAGACAGCAGCGGAAGGTATAAGCGTATTCATACTCAGCGGCGACAAAGACATGATGCAGGTGGTTGGAAATGGCATAAAGATTTATGATCCCATGAAGGATTTAACAATCGATGAAAATTATGTCAAAGAAAGATTCGGTGTACCTCCGGAGAGACTACCTGAAATAATGGCAATAACAGGAGATGCAATAGACAATATTCCCGGAGTAAAGGGCATAGGCGAAAAAACAGCAAAAGAGCTTCTTTCAAAGATAGGCAGCCTTGATGAACTCATCAATCATCCCGAAAAGATAGAGAGCGAGAGGATTAGAAAGATGGTAGTGGATAATATAGAAAACATAAAGATAAGCAAAACACTCGCAACCATTGATACAAATATACCAGTGGATATAAGTCTTCAAGACATGATAATCAAAGAGCCTGATTGGCCATCCCTCCTCTCCCTGTTCACCGAATTTGAATTCAAGAGCCTGATAAAGCTGATCCCGTCAGGCGGATATAAGCCGCGCGGAGAATACAGGACTATTAAGGATAAAGATGAATTGATGAAGGCATTAGGGGGTTAACGCATAAGCTCACGAGAGGCGGGCAGTTTCCCGCCGCTCCCAGTTGTATGTCATTTATTATCCCTTCGTATATCCTTTACAGTTATTAGTACCCTTGTGTGATGATGCCCAGTTTGCATAGGGAATAACTGACCATTGACAATGACATTTTTGCCAATCAAATTTTTATATTTTTTATATTCATTCCCCCAAAAAACAAGCTGAACTTCCTTGATTCCTGATTCAGAAGAATATAGATGAATTCCTGTCTTGGCGTTCACACAAAAGGCTTATCCGAGATCAATATCCAATATGTCTCAGGTTCATCTCCGGCTTTTATGCTTTCATAATTAGGTCGGCCAGGGAATGTTTTTCGAATTATTTTTCCAGTCAAGGAAACGGCGTCAGGTTCGCAATTCATACATTCAGCAAATAAAAGAGATGGAATAATGAATAACATGAGTATTGCAATGATTTTATATTTTCTGTTCATATTCACTTTACTGAAGTTCACCGAGAGTGGGGCATGCCGCGATCCGGTAGCGATTCGTTAGATGATTTATACCGCATTTTATCCCTGTCCTAATGCTCCCTGAGAAACCTAATATAATCTCTATCTTTAAAATATTCTTCCAAAATGGCCTTTATGCACGTGTATAGCGATTCATTGAGTTCTGATAGGTGATAATCTTCAATATCTCGGCTATATTCAGATGTAGATAATTTTTTCTGAATGATTTTTTTTCAAAGACTTGAAATCGCCATGCGCAATCTTTGAACGCACATTGTATATTATATTATATATATTTTAGGTTTTCGCGAATTTCATTAATATTTTTATTCTTGTTATTTTGATATACTACTAAAGCTGTCTTTAGTTGAAAT
This sequence comes from Dissulfurispira sp., assembly GCF_036745535.1. Lineage (NCBI taxonomy): Bacteria > Pseudomonadati > Nitrospirota > Thermodesulfovibrionia > Thermodesulfovibrionales > Dissulfurispiraceae > Dissulfurispira > Dissulfurispira sp. Next base: position 1,925 of record NZ_DAIOFX010000011.1, on the reverse strand, counting down.
TGTTTGCTAATCGAGTCCTCAATGTTAAACCTATTATAATCTGGGCTATAAGTAAGTAAAAGTTCAATCACGCTTACCAAGAGCAATAGTTTTCCTTTTTCAGTCAATGTATGCACAACTGAAGTGTAAATTAGGTTTGATAAATACTCGAACAGTTCGCAACTATCATTATTCAGTTCAATTTCAATATTATTAAAGACACTCAGCAAGGTTTGGATATCCTCATGGAACCATGATAACGGCTCTAGTCCTTTTGTTGCTTCTGCTGGAAAACACGTCATAAGACAATAGGCAAAAACTATCCCCTCTAAATTGTCCTTTCCTCTGTACGGAGAGCTGCGTGCAAGAAAGGTCTCATAATTCCAATGCCTATAATGGCATGTAAGAAGTTCCGCTAAATGAGCAAATTCATAAAGTTTTTCCTCAAGAAAAGATTCTGGCTCGGTAGGCTCAATGTATCTTTTTTGGGTTTCAGATGCCTCTTCTCTATTACTGCTAAGCTGTCTGAGTTCTTCAACTTTATCTTCATCAATCTTTACTAAAACCCACATCCGCGCAAGGGTATTAAACGGATCGTTGTCTCGATATTTATTAATAAACTCATTGATATATGAGTTATCTTGAGGCAAATGTCTAAAAATTCCCTCAATAATACTGTTTAGAGAAAAGGATCGCTGTCTCCTTTCATCTCATATCCGAACATGGAGAGCAACGATTTGCCATCAGGAACAGCGGCTTTTAGCATTTGCTCAATATCATCAATATCTTCGGGTGTCCTTGCATTATCGAAATAATATCCGTACTTGCCAAGAAGGGATATTCTCTCGGAGAGAGGGCAAAGATATTTCGTAAAAATAATCTTCATATTTTGACCCTAATGGTAAAGCTCATCGTAGCAGTTTCGCACAATCCCATGAAATGCCTTGTTAAGTATTATTTAAAGTCTGTTCCCATATACCCCTTTTTTCCACCTAATCAAACAAAAAAATAGTAATTAATTAAAGCATTAATTGTAATCGAAAAAATAAGAAGAGTAATAATCTCTGCCTTTTCAAGCCCTAACGCATGACGCAAGCCGATACAAAATAAAGAAAATATGTAAACGCCTAATATTACAAACAATACGATAGGTGCTTTTTGGAAATCATAATATTGGCATTTAAGCTTAAGCTCAACAAACTTCTTAAAATGAGCCGAATAACTATTTATGGGCAAAATAAAAAGAATAGCTGCTGTCCCTACCACATAAGAGAAAATGTTTGTAATCTTAAAAATAGTTGGCAATTTCCTCCTTCTGACAAATGAATATATAGACAGTAAGATGTAGAACACTAAAATAAGGCCAAATATTAGCTGCCCTACAACACGAACAATGATTCCCCAATTGTTTAAAGACTGCTCCTCCAGATTTTTAGTGAATTGATCCATTTGTTTCTTTATATCATCTATTTTTTCTATGTTTGAAAAAGATTCCTTTTTAATTTGGCTCAACTGTGTTTGAACAGTATTGTTCATATCTTTTACGTTATAAACAAGAGAGATAAACAGTAGGATATATGCAATTACGAAATATTTGATGGCATTTCGACTCCAAGTACTGTCAGAAAAATAGTTTGATGAAAAAAATTTCAGCGGATGGAAGAATATGCTTAAGAAGGTATTTATAAAGTCAGAAAGAACCGATAGGGGCACTTTGTAAAATTTTTCATCAATCAGAGTTTCTTTTTTTTTGAAGTCATATATTAGCTCCTTTAATCGCTTAACATTTAATCTACCAAGTTGCCTATTTCAACAATCTTGATTAAAAGCATATCATAATAGCAGATACACAGCAATAAAATTCCAAACTCCCTTTATATACCCTATATTCCCTGATAAGGAGAACGAAGAAGGCACCTGAAGGGTTATAATGTCTAAGTTTCCGC
>NZ_DAIOFX010000010.1:0-40348 GCF_036745535.1 Dissulfurispira sp. | reverse complement strand
TCTCATAAAACTTGTTTCCGTGTTAAGGAGAATTCTTTATAGTTGACTCCTTATATAATAGAGAGGATATAGTACTGTAGCGGCTTCGGCAGCCCAAGCGTGACCATGGATGTCTAAGCGGGCTGGCGTAGCCTCGGAGAAAGGCTTGGATGCCTTTCGAGAATGAGCGGAAATACTATGTCCTCTCTAAAGACATCGCCTAAAATATCGAATCAGAACCTTTTCAATATTGTTTATTATACTATCCTTTGCATTTATTATAAATATCTTCGGCCTCTCTGTCTGTATCTCGAAAAGCTCACGCTCCATCCTGATAACTTCTGGAGGCTCTGAAAACCTGAGCTTCAACTCATCCTCGAACATGGGGACCATCTTGTCCTTCATCCTTAATTCCGTATCCATGAAGAATATGGCTATCTCCGGCATGAGGTCATAAACCCTGTCTAAAAAGGCAGAAACCTCTTTTTGGTATACCTGCTTTGGAGGCGAGGACTTTATCTCCATGTAAAGGATTGAGCCGTCTATCTTTGCGAGGAGGTCGTAATCGCCGCCTATACCCGGTCGTTTCATCTTTACTCCCCACACGGCCTCCGAGACAAATTCCCTCTTGAATATCTCTGCAACAAACCACTCGAGGGTTTCTCCAAAACTCTTGATAGGGCCTTTTTTAAGTTTATAAAAGGTGTTTTCTGTTCTTGCAACAAGACCTGTTTTGACAAGATAGTTTATATATTCGCCTGTAACCTCTTTTGTTGCATACCTTGTCACCTGTTGAAGCATAAATAACGGCTGGTGCTTGATTACATCCCGCAAGAAGAGCCTGAAGGAATACCGCTTGAGCATTCTATAATATCCGTCAATGAATTTTTTTTCAGGTATTAAAAGGTCATCGGAAGGCTCCTTCTTATAGATCCTGAATCCCCGCCTTTTAAGAAGGGCTGATAAAGAAGGCGTTAATTCATTTAAGGCTTCTCTGAGCCGTTTAACCTCTGATCTGAGAAAATCGATCTCTGTTTTTTTCTCTTTAGACACAAATAAAATATAAATTCGAAATCCTAAATTCGAATTCGAATTTCGAGATTCGGATTTGTAGTTTGTCTTTTAGACTATCTTGACAATAACCCTTCTGTGCCTTGGCCCGTCAAATTCGCAAAAATACACTGACTGCCACGTGCCGAGGAGCGCCTTGCTATCTTCTATCGCAACAAATTTCGATACACCCACGAGGGTCGCTTTTATATGGGCAGGGGAGTTACCCTCCATGTGCTGGTAATCACCCTCGAAAGGGATAAGCCTGTTAAGGGTTGTAAGGATGTCCCTTTTCACTGATGGGTCTGCACCTTCGTTGATGGTAATGCCCGCTGTTGTGTGTGGCGCATATATATAACAAATCCCGCTCTTTACCCCCGATTCCTTAATCGCCTCATGGATATCATCTGTAATATCGATGAATTCGGTCTTTGCCTTGCTTTTTATGTTCAGGGTCTTAAGCACTGTACAATTCCTCCTTGATCTGTCTGATATTTTTTTTCAACACAGGGTGTATTTTGTCAGGTGCGATCTCAGAAAGGGGAAGCAGAACAAAATCCCTTTTGTGGAGGAGAGGATGCGGTATACGAAGATGTTCCATGTTAATTACTATATCATCATAAAACAGGATGTCAAGGTCGATGATACGCGGCCCCCACCTGACGGTCTCTTTCCTGCCCATTTCTTTTTCCACTTCCTTTAGCGCCTTCAGTAATTCCTCTGGTGAAAGCCCTGTCTCTGCCTCCACAGCCATGTTTATAAAATCGGGCTGTTCCTCTAATCCCCAAGGTTTTGTCTCGTACATAGAAGACGCTTTTTTTATGACAATGCCTTTATCCTTCAATCTTTCTATTGCATTCCTGCAATGAGCCTGTCTGTCTCCCGTATTCGAACCAATGCCGATATAAATTATAGCCAATTATAATACCTTTTTAACCCTCTCCACAGCCTCTCTTATCCTCTCAACAGGCTGGGTAAGGGCAAACCGTATATATCCCTCTCCAGGTGCACCGAAGCCTACTCCGGGTGTTCCGAGCACGCCTGCCTTTTCGAGGAGATGGGCAACGAATGTTGTTGAGTCAAAGCCCTTTGGAACCTTTGCCCATAGATAAAATGTTGCCTTTGGCTTATTAATCTGGATACCGAGCCCTTTGAGCCCTTCATAAAGTGCGTCCCTGCGGTCTTGATAGATATTTCTTATCCTTGATAATACTGCATCCTCGGTCTGGAGTGCGATTATGGATGCCTCCTGAATCGCCTGAAACACGCCTGAATCAAGATTGGTTTTAATCTTGCCCAGGCCAAAAATCACATCTCTGTTGCCAACGGCAAAGCCGATCCTCCAGCCGGTCATGTTGTATGTCTTGGACAATGAATGAAACTCTATCCCCACATCTTTTGCGCCTTCCACATTGAGAAAGCTCATTGGCTTTTCATTGTCGTAGTACATTTCTGAGTATGCTGCATCATGGCATATGATTATATTGTATCTCACAGCAAACTCTATAGCCTCTTTAAAAAAGCCTTCCGGGGCCACAGCAGCAGTAGGATTATTTGGATAATTCAAAAACATCAATTTTGCCCTTTTCAGTTTATCTTCAGGGATCGCCTTGAAATCAGGCAAAAAGCCGTTTTCTTCCGTAAGAGGCATTATGCAGGACTCTCCTCCTGCAAACAATGTCCCTACAGGATAAACCGGATAGCCGGGAGTTGGGACAAGGACAACATCACCCGGATTTACAAAGGCAAGGGGAATGTGTCCAATGCCTTCTTTAGAGCCAATGAGGGATAACACTTCTGTTTTTGGGTCAAGGGACACATTAAATCTCTGCCTGTACCAGTTTGCCACGGCTTCCCTGTAAGAGATCATACCTTCATATGACGGATAGCGGTGGTGTGCCGGCTTATCAACCGCCTTTTTCATGGCGTCAACTATATGCTGAGGCGTAGGAATATCAGGGTCTCCGATGCTCAGGTCTATAACATCAACACCCTTTGAAAGGGCATCCTGCTTCATCCTGTCAATGGCTGCAAAGAGGTATGGCGGCAGGCTTTTCACGCGGTCTGCCAATTCGATCTTAATCATTATGAAGCCTCCTTTAAAGCAATGAGGAATTTTTGGCACGTATTTTATCGCAGAAACCAGCAAAAGGTCAAAAACAGAATAGGCTTGGAAATAAAAAGGGACGGCATTTTATTACCGCCCCTTTTATCCTGTATTTATTTCGGTTTATTTCTTTGCCGGCCTTGCAGGTTCAGCAGGCTTTGCAGGTTCTGCGCCTTTTTTCTCTGTCTTTGCGGGCTTTATCTCAATGCTTTTCGCAATATTTTTCCCCTCCACTTCAGAGTACTTCACGGTCACCTTATCGCCAACCTTTACATCGGAAAGGGATTTTTTCTCTTTCTCTGCTTTTACCACGGTCTTTTCATCGGTTGAAATAACGACCTCGGCCCTTTTGCCTTTTACTGTCAGGGATTTGGCTGCTGCATCCACTGCTGCGACATCGCCTGTAATATGTTTTACCTTCACCTTCTCCTTTGCGACAGCTACGCCTGCAATGGAAAGAACAAGGAGAATCGAAAGCACAATTGAAAATACCTTCTTCATTAAAAACCTCCTCAACAGTTTGTAATACAAACAAAGGGCAGGTTGTGTATCACCCGCCCTTTATCGGAGAAGCAATTATTTCTTCTCTTCCTTTTTCTCTTCTTTCGTTTTCTTCTTGTCTTTCTTTTCTTCTTTCTTTTCTTCTTTCTTCACTTCTTTCTTCTCGTCAGCCTTCTTCTCCTCAGCCTTTGGAGCTGCCTTGTCGGCTGCCGGCTTCTCTGCTGCGAATGCAACTGTTGTCATTGCGAAAGCAAAAAGAAGTGCTACAACCAATGCTATGACCTTCTTCATTATTTAATCACCTCCCTTTTTTAAGAATTCCCCAATCTTTGGCAGACCCGATTATACAATTTATATGCCAAATTCAGTAAACATTAAAAAACCTTATTTGTCAGTGAGATTATATGTGGAGGTTTTGGATTTAATTCTTCTTTTGGGGAGGCATATCCTCTTTTGAGGATATATTGAACTTTTCGAGTCTGTACCAGAATGTTTTATAGCTCATGCCGAGCAAACGGGCTGCTTTTGCTGCCACATTATTTGCCTTGGTCATTGCCTTCTTGATTAATTCCTTTTCCAGTTCCTCAAAATTGATGCCCTCATCAGGGATCTCTATGTCCAGAATGCCCCTGTCGGTTGGAAGCCGCAATTCGCCCTTAATGTCATCGAGATTTATCATGTCGGTATCGCTCATTAAAACAGCCCTTTCGATAACGGATTCCAGTTGCCTGATATTGCCGGGCCAGTGGTAATCCATAAGCGCCTTTATTGAGCTATCGCTTATTCCCTTTATCCTCTTGCCGAATTCATTGTTGTACTTGTCAATAAAGAATTTTACAAGTGATTGGACGTCCTCCTTTCTGTCTCTCAAAGGAGGGAGGCCTATTGTTACCACTTTAAGCCTGTAGTATAAGTCTTCCCTGAAACCGCCTTTTACTACCTCTCTTTCGAGATCCTTATTGGTTGCTGCTATTATCCTGACATCGACCTTTATGCTGTCCTTTCCGCCTATCCTCCTGATCTCTTTATCCTGCAGGACCCTTAATATCTTGGTCTGCATCAGAGGCGGTAAATCACCTATTTCGTCAAGGAAAAGGGTTCCTTTATCCGTTGATTCGAAGATCCCTATTTTTCTACGTGTGGCGCCGGTGAATGCCCCGGGCTCATAGCCGAACAGCTCGCTTTCGATGAGGTTTTCCGGTATGGCCGCGCAATTGATGGCAGTAAATGGACACGTCTTTCTCGGGCTGTTATAGTGTATTGCCCTTGCTATTAGCTCCTTCCCCGTACCGCTTTCTCCCTGTATCAATACGGTTACGGAGGTTGGGGTTACCTTTCTGACTATTTCCATGACTGCCTTCATGCTTTTTGATTCGCCGACAATTCCCTCTATCTTGAATTTTCCAAAGAGTGCATCCTGCAACCGGATATTCTCTTTTAATAACTTCATTCTCTCGGTAGCCTTTTTAACAGTCAAGACGATTACATCCTTTTCGAGCGGCTTTGTGAGATAGTCGAATGCCCCTTTTTTTATTGCCTCCACTGCCGAGGATATGGTGCCGTAAGCTGTCATGATGATAACTGCAGGCTTGATTAAATCATCCGGGATGGCATCCATGAGCTGCATGCCGCTCATGCCCCCCATCTTAAGGTCTGTTATAACCACATCGGGATTTAAGGCTTTTATAAGTTTGATCCCATCTTCTGCAGAGGGAGCTGTATGGACTTCGTACCCTTCTCCTTCAAGTATGGTTTGCAGGATGTCCCTCTGGCGATGTTCGTCGTCGATTACGATTATTACGGACATTAGTCGCTTCGCTCCATTTTAAATTGAAAAATACAAATTAAAAATTTTAAATTTCCAATCTCCGATTTTCAACCCCGTGATAATGGAAGGATCAATTTTACCTCGCTGCCTTTGCCTTCGGTGCTGTCGAACTCAACCCTTCCACCATGTTCCTCCATGACCCTTATTGTCATGGGCAATCCGAGGCCGAGGCCGTTTTGTTTTGTAGAAAAAAACGGCTCAAATATCCTTGAAAGGTTTTCTTGCGATACGCCGATACCGCTGTCTTTTATGGATAAAACAAACTCTTTGCCGGCAATTTCTGTTTTGATTGTAAGCGTCTTTTCTTGCGATGTCTCCATTGCATGGAATGCATTGGCGATGGTATTCAATATGCATGATTTAAAGAGGTCTGTGTCCACATTGATCTCCACATCAGCGGAGTAATCTTTGATAATACTTATCCTGTCTGCCTCTGCCTTTGCCCAGATAAGTGCCATAACATTTTCGAGGAGATGTGAGGCCATCACTTTGTGAAGGTTGAGCTTAATCGGCCTGCTGTAATCGAGAAAATCGTTCACCAGCTTATTGAGCCTGTGTACCTCCTGTTTTATGCCGCTTATGAGACTGTCAAACCTCTTTCTATCCCCTTCATCTTTCGGCGGGTATTTTTCGCCTATATGGTCAACGCTCAGGCTGATAAAATTCAGGGGATTTCTGATCTCATGGGCCATATTCCTCGAAAGATGTCCCAATCCCGAAAGATGTTCGGCCTCTCTCAGTTTTTCTTCCAGTGTGCGGCTTTCTTGCAGCTTTTGCACCATGAAATTAAAGCTTTCCGAGAGCTGCCCGATCTCATCCTTGCTCTGTACAGGTATATTCTGATTGAGGTCTCCGGCTGCGACCCTCATGGCTGCATCAACCACATTCTGGATTGGCTGCGTGTATCGCCTGGAAAGAATGAATGCCATAACGATGCCTATTCCGAAGACAAAAAGGGTAGCAGCAATCCTCTTCAGTGCATTTATTCTGAGGATCTGCGAGAAGTCGTCCTTATTTATCTTTAAATGAATATAACCGTACTGCGTATTTTCCGCAACAACAGGAAGTATTACATTATATGTGCTGCCTTCATCGGAGATCGGCTCTCCCAATTCTGCCTTGATGATAAGCTCCTTTCTCTTGTGGGTAATAGGCTGGCCTACCTTTGCAATATTACTGCTTGCTACTATCTCGTCCGCATTGCTTATTATGGATATCTCTTTAATACCCTTTGCATTGAGTTCTTTCAGATATTTTGAAAGCCTTGCCTCATCAGTAGCACCTGATGCCGTGACCTCTTCAACACCTACCTGTATAGCCTTCGTAAGCTCCATTGTCTGTCTTTCCAGCTCCCTGAAAAGGGCCTGCTCTGACTGCGAGTAAAGGAACATGAGCACCGAAATCAGGATAAAGCTGAGAAAGAGCATCATGAATAAGAGTTTTCTGTTAAGGGAAAGATTGTAGGTGAGTTTTTTAAACATACCAAATAATAACATAGTATAATAATATAACTACAAATGCTTATAGAGAACGCATCAAACATACTCAAAAAGATAAGCCATGCTGCAATGCGTGCAGGCAGAAGCCCTGATGAAGTAAAGCTTATTGCTGTTACAAAGACAGTTGGAATAGGAACCATAAAAGATGCAATAGATGCAGGGTTGAGGATATTCGGCGAGAACAGAGTTCAGGAGGCGAGGGATAAGATTTCAAATTTGAAATCTCAAATCTTAAATTCACGGATTGAGTGGCATTTGATAGGATATCTGCAAAAGAACAAGGCAAAATATGCAGTGCAATTATTTGATTTAATCCATACTGTTGATTCGGTCGAGCTTGCAGAAGAGCTAAACAAACAGGCAGAAAAGATAGGAAAGATACAAAGGGTGCTTGTTCAGGTAAAATTATCTGAAGAGGAGACAAAGCACGGGGTGTCTGAAGAGGAATTGATACCCATGCTCGAAAAAATAAAAAGACTTAATAATTTAAGGCTCGAAGGTTTAATGACAATGCCTCCATTCTTTGAAGACGCGGAAAAGGCAAGGCCGTATTTTAGGAAATTGCGCGAACTAAGAGAGAAGGCAGAAAAACAGGAATTCAAACTCCCTGAACTTTCCATGGGCATGTCAAATGACTTTGAAGTGGCGATAGAAGAAGGAGCAACAATGGTGAGGATAGGGACGGCAATATTCGGGGAAAGGAGTAAAGAGAAGGTATTGTAAGACGATGAAAAGGATTGAAATTATTCCTATTGCTCAAAGAAAGGCAGATAGAAGAGGAATTAATAAAGAGTGGATAGAAGATGCTGTTATGAATCCAGTGCAGGTAGTAGATGGCTACGGGGGCAGAAAAGTTGCACACAAAAGCTTTTCATAGATAATAAGGAATATCTTTTAAGAGTTATTTATGAAGAGACGGAAGAAATATATATTGTAGTAACGGCTTATATTACAGCGCAAACAAGTCGTTACTGGAAAGAGGGACAATAAATGAAAATAGAATATGACCCAGGACATGACCTCTTAAATATTGAGTTTATAACTGATGAGGCTATCGTAGAGTCGGTTGAGCTTGATGGTGTGATAATTGATTATTCAAAGGACGGAAGAATTGTTGCCATCGAGATACTCGATACAGGAAAGAGGACAACAAGGAATCCGCTCGACCTGATTGATTTGTCGATAGTAAAAGAGAAGGCAGTGGCTTAAATACAGCGATGGCTGACATTAAATCAAACGAAAGAGAATTCATGAGCCAGGTAATATCTTGGCTCAATGAATTTTTTAAAGACGGTTCTTATCCCTTTGAAGTTGCTTCATCAGACCCTTCTATAAAAGTTTCAGAAAAGAAAACAAAATTCCCCGATGTGCAGATATGGCTTAGCAGAAAAGCTCATCAGGGTTTTTGCGGATGGGAATTAAAAACTCCTGCAACCCCTGTTGATAATCAAGAACTCCTCGATAATGCCGCCGAGAAAGCAAGGGCGATGCATGCCGATTATTTTGTTACATGGGACATGAGAGATGCCGTCATCTGGAGGACACCAAATTGGACAGAAGAGGTATCAAGAGTCCATAGATTAAAGACCTATGCGCCAATCTCTCAGATAACAAATCCTGACGACCTCTGGGTTGCGTCTAAGCAGGAGCTTCTTAAAGCAAGGGCAAAAGAGATATTAAACGACCTTTCAACTCTTTATAGAGAAGGACATCTTCACCTTATTGATGTGGATTCGACATTCTTTGTTCACGAACTCTCAGAGGCAGTAAAGACCCTCTGGCCTCACATACATAAGTCATTAATAACAGAAATAGGAAAAAGCACAGCGTTCAAAAATGAGCTTTTTAACTGGGCTGTAAAACAGGGTATTGCTACTTATGAGGCAGGAGAGGCATTCTTTGAAACAGTATCGAGACAGATTATCTACAGGCTTTTCGGGAAGATACTCTTTTATTTAACATTACGCCGGTTCCGCTCGGATATTCCAAAGCTCGATTTGCATGGAATCAACCCTGAAAAAGTTGACAAAAAACTGAAAGAATATTTTGAGATTGCAAGGCAGATAGACTATCAAGCGGTATTTGAAGAAGACTTTCCTGATAAAGTCCCTTTCCCTCAAGGCGGCATTGAACCCCTGGTAAATCTTCTTGATAACCTGAACAGATACAACTTTTCGCACATGCCGCAGGATGTTGTTGGAAATGTCTTTGAAAAACTCATACCTCCTGAAGAAAGACATTTATTAGGTCAATATTTTACAAATGAAGAACTCGCAGATCTGATAACTGCATTCTGCGTCAGGTCAGTATCGGATAAGGTACTAGACCCGACCTGCGGGACAGGGACTTTTCTTATCAGGGCTTATGACAGGATTAGAAATGCAGGAGAGAAAGACCATAAAAAATTACTTTCTCAAATATGGGGAATTGACATCGCCCATTTCCCTGCCGAACTTGCAACAATTAACCTTTACAGGCAGAACATAGAGGATTATGCAAATTTCCCTCGAGTCATAGCAAAAGATTTTTTTGAAGTCAAAACAGGTGATACATTTAAATTCCCGCCTCCAAAACCAACAGGCGGGCCTGATTTTATGATTGATGAAACGATACCACAGTTCGATGCCATTGTAGGCAATTTCCCCTACATCAGACAGGAACTCATTGAGAAAAGGATTAAAGGGTATAAAGGTACGCTTGAGAAAGTTCTGTTTTATGACTGGAGAGCAGACTATCCCGAATTATTTGATGATGGAAAGTTAAAGCTTTCAGGTCAGGCAGATATTTATGCTTATCTATTTTTCCATACTGCAAAACATCTTAAAGATAAAGGAAGGATGGGAATTGTTACATCCAATTCATGGCTTGATGTTGCCTATGGCTATGAGCTTCAGAGATTCTTCCTTAAAAACTTCAAAATAGTCGCTATTCTTGAATCCCGCTGTGAGCCGTGGTTTGAAGACGCTGCTATTAATACAATTGTTACAGTCCTTGAACGATGCAAAGATGAAAAACAGAGAAACGATAACAATGTTAAATTCGTAAAGATTAAAAGACGGCTTAAAGAGCTTATTCCGTGGGATATAAAGCTCCCGATGCAGCGGTGGTTAGGTCTTGATAGGTTGATACATTCAATAGAAAATACAGGTTCTGAGCATTATAAGCTTAAAGGCACTAAATTTATAAATACTTTGAGTGGTCATAAAACTTATGAAGATGACAATTTCAGAATAAGAGTTCTAAAACAAAAAGAACTTCTTGAGAAAGTAGAAGAAGCTGGCAAGACACTCAAATGGGGGCAATACCTCAGAGGGCCTGAGATTTATTTTGAGATATTGGAGAAGTGTAGGGATAAGCTTGTGCCCTTGAAAGAAGTGGCAGACATAAGGTTTGGATTAAAAACAGGGATTAATGAATTTTTTTATCTAACAGATGAAAAAATCACACATTGGGGTATAGAAAAAGAATTTCTTCTTCCCTTAGTTACTTCTCCTAAAGAAATCGAATCTATAGAAATTAATCCTAAAAAAATTGAATTCTCGGTTCTTTACTGCAACGCAGACAAAAAAGAACTTAAAAAAGCAAAGAAAATAGGAGTCCTAAGCTATATTGAATGGGGCGAAAAACAGAAAACAAAAGGTGGGCGAGGGCATAAAAAAGAAGGAATACCATTTCCAGAAGTTCCTTCAGTTCAAGGAAGGACTTATTGGTATGGGATAGGCGAAAGGAAGCCAGGGCATTTTGTAGTTAATCGGTTCATAAATGAAAGGTTTTACTTTCCAGTAAATAAATCAAAATCTTTGATTGGTGACGTTGCTTTTGAAGGTGTATTTCACGATAGGAAAGACGCTGAAATAAATACTGCTCTTTTAAATTCAAGTATAACTTTCTTAGGAGTAGAACTTTTGGGACGTTTGAACCTCGGCGAGGGCTTACTAACATTCTACGGTCCTGATATAAATAATCTCTTAGTTCCTAATGCAGGGAAAATTACTACTAAACAAAAAGAAAAAATATTGAAAGCTTTTAATACCCTCCTCGCTCGTCCGATCAAACCCATCTTTGAAGAAGTAAAGATGAAAGACAGGCAGGCGCTTGATAGTGCTGTGCTTGAGGCGCTTGGGCTTGACCCTAAAAAATATCTGAAACCCTTATATGACGGACTTACAGAGATGGTAAGGGAAAGGATTGATTTAGCAAAATCACGTAAAAAAGTAAAACAGGTAAAGACCAAAAGAGACATTGAAAAACTTAAAGAGCAGTTAATTGAAGAAATAATTCCAGACGGAGTGAAGAAGTTTCCTGAAGAATTCGTTGACTCAAAATATCTTAAAGACGCAAAGGAAATCTCAGTCCCTAATGAACCATTAAAACTCGGCTCATATTTTATAGGGCAGCAGGAAGTTGTATCGGATAGCGGTTTTAAATATGATGCAGCGAATTTGGAAGAAGCAAAGTTTATTATCTATGCCCAAAAGCCTAATAGTTTTCTCATAAAGATTCCAAAGCAGGCATCTGTTGTCATAAAGGCTGTTGATGATTATGAGCGATATTTAAAAGACCTGAAGGCAAAACTCTTTGAAGCCTTCTTCAGCAGAACCCATGACCACAAACAGGCAGATACATTGGTACAACAGGTCTTTGATGAAATGGGTTTGCCGGACTAAGGAGAAGAAAGGAGCAAATAAATGATAGGTTTCATTGGCGGCGGGAATATGGCAGAGGCCATTATAAAAGGAGTCAAGAGTCAAGAGTCAGGAGTCAGGAGAGATATTTTAGTATCAGAACCCAGGGAAGACAGGAGGAAATATCTCCAGCAGACATATGGAATAAAAACAACAGAATCAAATAAAGAGGTTGCATCTTCATGCAATATTATCATCCTTGCCGTTAAACCACAGAACATGGCAGCAGTTCTTGATGAGATAGCAGATTTAATAACAGAGGAAAAGACAGTGGTATCGATAGCAGCAGGGATAACTCTTTCATATTTACAATCAAAACTGAAAACCAAAAAGCTCATCCGTGTTATGCCTAATACGCCTGCTATCATGCAGGAGGGCATGTCTGTAATGTCTTTATGCGAGTGCTTTTCCGACAGGGACATTGCAATCGTGAGGGACATATTTATGTCTGTGGGCAAGGTGCTTACCCTCCCCGAAAAATACATGGATGCAGTAACAGCAGTGTCAGGCAGCGGTCCTGCATTTGTGGCACTATTTACAGAGGCAGTGATAGCGGCAGGTGAAAAGATGGGACTAAGCAGGGACAATGCATCAGAACTCGCAATACAGACACTCATAGGCACTGCAAGGCTTCTCGATACAGGAATGCCTCCTGAGAAGCTCAGAGAAATGGTAACATCTCCGGGAGGCACAACAGCAGCAGGGCTGGGGGTATTTGAAGAAAAGGGCTTTAAAGATATAGTATATGATGCACTGTATGCAGCCAAGAAGCGGGCAGAAGAGCTGGCTAAAGTTTGAAATGAGGAGGGAGTGATGTTTATATTCGGCAATTTTGTTTTAGCAGTTGCGAAGATCCTCGATATTGTCCTTGAGGTATACCAGTGGGTTGTTATAATCTCTGCGATCATAAGCTGGGTTAATCCCGACCCATATAATCCGATAGTGAGATTCCTCTACTCGGTAACAGAGCCTGTTTTAAGGCCAATAAGAAGGCTCATCGGCGGGAGGCTCGGCCCCATAGACATTTCTCCTCTCGTAGTAATTCTTGCTATTATATTTATCCAGAAATTTCTCATAAGTTCTTTGATAGAACTGGGCTATAAAATAAAAGGAAGGGCTGTAATATGAGAATAACACCGCTTGATATCCAGCAAAAGCAGTTCCCCATGAGACTCAGGGGATTCGATGTCGACGAGGTATATTCTTTCCTTGAATTGATAAGGGAAGAGCTTGAGGAACTCCTCAGGGAGAATGCATCTTTAAAAGAACAGCTCAACAGGGCAGACAGCCAACTTCAGGAATACAAAAATATGGAAGTCACCCTCCGCGAAACCCTGATGACTGCACAGCAGATGGTGGAAGATTACAAGACGAATGCAAGGAAGGAAGCAGAGCTTATCCTGAAAGAGGCAGAGCTCAAGGCAGACACTATGATTAAAGAGGCGCAGAAAAAGGTGGTCAAGATACACGAAGACATTGTTGACCTCAAGGGGATCAGACGCCATTTCAAAGAGGAGATAAAGCGGCTCATAGACAGCCATCTCAAGATGCTCGAATTCGACAAGGAAAGGGAGGGGGAAGAATCAGGTGAAGTATAGTGCCCTCAAGGGCATTCAGGATATCCTGCCCCCTGATATCTATATCTGGCAGAAGGTGGAGTCTACAGCACTGGAGATATTCCGGAAATACGGATTTCAGGAAATAAGAATCCCCATCATAGAATCCACGGACATATTTATCAGGAGCATCGGAGAAACAACGGATATTGTCGAAAAAGAGATGTACACCTTTCCCGACAAGGCAGGCAGGAGCATCACCATGAGACCCGAAGGCACAGCGCCTGCTGTGAGGTGTTATGTGGAGCATCATCTTTATAATCTTTCTTCACCCCAGAAATTCTTTTATTCCGGCCCGATGTTCAGATATGAAAGACCTCAAAAAGGCAGATTCAGACAGTTTTATCAGATAGGCGTCGAGGCGTTTGGCGTTTCCCAGCCGTCAATGGATGCAGAGATTATTGCTATGCTCAGGAATCTCCTTGAAGGGATAGGCTTGAAAGAAGTGAATTTCGAGCTTAACTCAATTGGATGCGATAAATGCAGGCCTGACTACAGGAATGCGCTTTTGGACTTTTTCAGGAGCAGATTATCAGATCTCTGTCCTGACTGCCAGAGGAGGTATGAACTGAATCCATTGCGCATCCTTGACTGCAAGGTCGAAAGATGCATTGAGCTTAGACAGGGCGCACCGGTTGTTACAGACCATTTATGCAGCGAATGCAGGGAACATTTTGATGAGCTAACATCAAGGCTGCAGTCGCTCAATGTACGATATACATTGAATCCAAATCTGGTGAGGGGGCTTGATTACTACACAAGGACAGCCTTTGAGGTAACGAGCGAACACCTTGGCGCACAAAAGGCAGTGGCAGCAGGTGGAAGGTATGACAAACTTGTTGAGGAATTCGGCGGCCCGCAAATGCCTGCAATAGGTTTTGCTCTGGGAATGGAAAGAATCGTGACCTTATTAAAAGAAAACTGGACAGAAGAACATCCAGCGCCAAAGGTCTTTATTGCAACTATGGGCAGAGAGGCTGAGATAGAAGGGTTTAAGATTGCTGAAGATATAAGGACAGCAGGATTTTGGGTCGAGCCTAATTACGGAGGCGCATCCCTGAAAAGCCAATTGAGAAAGGCAGACAGGATAGGCGCTGAATTTGTATTCATAATCGGCGAGAACGAATTAAAGTCAGGAAAAATTCAATGGAAGAATCTGAAAAAAAGCGAGCAGGGAGAAATTGAGATAAAAAATATTCTGGCAATCTTAACCGACAACATCCAGTTTTCTAACCCTTAGTTTCACTCCGAGGGAATCTGTAATCTCTTTGCATTTATCAATATCAACGCCTTCGGATGTAACGACGGTTGCTGTTACATCCGGAATATATTTCTTTGCCTCTTTTATAAAATTCACGACTTCATTAAATGCGTTTTTAAACGCAGGCCTGCATATGCGGTTATAGGTCTCCTCATCCTGTGCATCGAGGCTTATTGATATTGAGTCCACAAGTCCCTGCAATTCAGGAAGGATGTTTTTTTTATGAATCAGACTTCCATGACCGTTTGTATTGATCCTTACCTTCCCGCCTTTTTCCTTTACCCATGAGGCAACGGATTTTACTGCATCGAGTCTCAGCAAAGGTTCTCCATACCCGCAAAAGACTATCTCTTTATATTTCGTGGGGTCTCCAATGGCATTCTTTAGTTCTTCTTCTGCAGGCTCATGCTCAAGCCTGAGTTTATGCCCTTTTACAAAATCCGTATGAAACTTTACGCAGAAAGTGCATTTGCTTGTGCACCTGTTGGTTATATTCAAATAAAGGCTGTCTCTTATCTTATAGGCGATTTCAGCCTCCGGCATCTTACCAATGCCGAAGAGCCTTTTTGCGTTTAAAGTCGTAATCCTGTCTATATCTTCAATGGATATGTCTCTCAATTCAGCTATGAATCTTGCTGTATGAACAACAAATGCAGGCTCGTTTCTTTTGCCTCTCAAAGGCTCGGGCGTCAGATAAGGAGCATCCGTTTCGACAAGCAGGTAGTCGTCAGGGATTGCCTTTGCTATTTCCCTTAATCTATCTGCGTTTTTAAATGTCACAGGCCCTGCAATGGATATATAAAAACCCAAGCTCATCACCCTTTCTGCCATCTCCATGTCCCCTGAGAAGCAGTGCATCACGCCCTTTGTAACACCTGATTCCTCAAGGATTTTAAGGGTATCTTTTTTTGCCTCTCTGCTGTGGATAATAACAGGAAGGTTTACTTCCTTTGCATAATAAAGCTGTTTTTTGAATACATCTTTCTGAATATCCCTCGGCGAATGGTCGTAGTGGTAATCAAGGCCGATTTCGCCGATGGCAACAACCTTAGAATTTTTGTTCTTCTGACTTCTGACTTCTGACTTCTGACTTCTGTTTGCTGCCCATCTCTTTATCTGATCGAATATCTCTTCTGAGAAGTCCTTTGCATCATGCGGATGGATGCCCACAGTGGCATAAATGAAATCATACTTTTCTGCAAGCTCTACAGCGCCCTTGCATCCTTCAAAATCAGAGCCGATGGTTATGATTGCCTCTAATCCTGCTTCCCTTGCCCTTCTAATTACATCTTCACGGTCGGGATCATAGGGCTTCATTTCTAAATGACAATGCGTGTCTATCATGCCCCGAACTTCTTCAGCCTCATTGAATTTGCGAGTGCCAGAGGAATTAGATTCACTGCCGGGAATATGCCGAGCTCGCCTTTTGTGCATTCACGCTCGGAGAATGCTGAACACAAACCGCCAAGTACATAAGGAGATTTTAACAGGACAGGCACAGGATGCCAGCTATGGCTCTTCAATAATGCAGGTGTTGAGTGGTCTCCTGTAATCATAAGCACATCAGGTTTTAGTTCAAGTATCTGGGGCAGGAGTTTGTCGAATTCCTCAATCCTTGCTGCCTTTCCTTCAAAATTCCCGTCTTCGCCGTATGAGTCAATCTTTTTTACATGCACAAAGAAAAAATCATAATCATTGTATTTTTGTTTTAAAAATTTAATCTCATCTTCAACGCTTCCTTCAATTGCAGGAGTATCCATTCCTACAAGCCTTGCAAGGCCTCTGTACATCGGATATGTTGCAATGGCAAGGGACTTTAATCCGAATGCCTCTTCGAATGTTGGAATATGGGGCATTTGAGCAAATCCCCTCGTTAGAATAAAATTCGCTTTTTCTTCAGTTTTAAGCATCTCTTGCACTTTGTTTATCAACTTCTCGGCAACCTTTGCCACCTTCTCTGCGCTTTTTGACAGAGGTGTAGCAGGCAGCGGAGCCTTTCCTTCTTTCTGCGGATCTGTATCTGGAAGCATCCCCGCATCAGGCTCAAGGTCATTCGGGAATCTGAACAGTACGGCAAATCTGTGCTCCATACCCGGGGCAAATATAAGTTCTACATCATCGATTATTTTTATCTCATCCTGCAATTTCTCTGTGAGCTTTCTATTCTGCTCCGTTGGTATCCTGCCGGCACGTCTGTCAACGATGACCCCGTCCTTAATTGTTGCGTAGTTGCATCTTACAGCCACATCGGTTTTTCTAACCTCAAGTCCAAGACCGAGTGCCTCTAATATTCCCCTTCCAATCTGGAATTCTATAGGGTCATACCCAAAAATTCCGAGGTGTCCGGGTCCGCTTCCGGGAGTAACACCATAAGCAACAGGTACATGCAATCCGCATGCAGATTCCCTTGCAAGTGCATCAAGATTTGGCGTGTTGGCTGCTTCAAGCTCTGTCTTGCCGTTGATTGGAAGTCCTCCTACACCGTCAAGCACGACAAAGATTATCTTTGTATCATTCTTCTGGACTAATGGTTTTATAAGTTTTTGCATGTCAAACTCCTTAGAATTAGGATATGAAATGATAATGTAAGAATCTCTTTTTTGGCAACTGAAAACTTGACGATTAAAGAATGTTTTTTGTATTGTAACTATCTGATATTTGTGGGCCGTTAGCTCAGTTGGTAGAGCAGCTGACTCTTAATCAGCGGGTCGGAGGTTCGAATCCTCCACGGCTCACTTGAAAAATTCCTTGAACTCCTTTCCAAAATGCTGCTTTGAAAATAACCTCTGAATCTGTGATAAACTTAATCAGGTCAAGATGAAAGCCAAAAACACACTCACCATAGAATTCGCAGCAGGCGCCCTTCTCAAGAGAGGCCTGGTTTCAGCGGAGCAGTTTAATGACATAATCCTGAAAGGAGAAAAACAGAGGGAGCGCCTGCAAAGGTATCAGGAGGCGACCTACTCGAGGAGACTGCACAGGATCCCCTATTTTGTCTCTCCGGCAGAGGCCATAGCATCATTCAATATCGAAATGCCCGGCAAAGACGGGAGATTGCTCACCGAAGATATTATTACAGAGGCCGTTGCAGATGAAGTCGGCATGGAGTATAAAAAGATTGACCCCCTGAAACTCGATCTCGATGTGGTAACAAAATATGTCCCACGCCTGTTTGCATTAAGGCATCTTATTATCCCGATAGAGGATGAGAACGGCTCTGTAATTATGGCGGTTGCCGACCCGTTCAACCTCGAGGTCGTAGAGAGTCTTCAAAAGACAAAGGGTCTGAAGATAAGGCCTGTCCTCAGTTCTAAAACAGACATAATGAAGATCGTGAGGGAGTTTTTCGGATTCCATGCATCGCTCAGCGCAGCAGAAGCAGAGATGAAGACAGGCATTGAACTGGGCAACCTCGAACAGTATTTTAAATTGAAACTGCCCGGCGAGGTGGATGCAACAGACAAGCATATCGTCAATGCAGTGGATTACCTCCTTCATTATGCCTTTGAGCAGAGGGCAAGCGACATCCACGTCGAACCGAAAAGGGAGAAGTCATTTGTCAGGTTCAGGATAGACGGGGCATTGCATTACATCCACACCATCCCCAGATCCCTTCATCCGCCTATAGTGTCGAGGATAAAGACCCTGTCGAGGATAGACATAGCGGAAAAGAGAAGACCCCAGGACGGAAGGATCAAGACGAGCCACAAAGGGAAGGATATAGAGCTGAGGGTCTCCACCCTGCCTGTTGCATTCGGCGAAAAGGTGGTCATAAGGATATTCGATCCCGACATACTCATGCAGGACCTCGATCAAATCGGTTTTTATCCGAGGGAATACCAGTTGTACAATGCCTTCATAAGAAAACCCAACGGCATTATACTCGTTACAGGCCCCACTGGAAGCGGAAAGACTACCACACTCTATTCCACATTGAAAACCCTCTCTTCACCTGACGTGAACATCGTTACCATAGAAGACCCCATAGAAATGGTTGTGGAGGAATTCAATCAGGTGGGTGTGCAGTCTGGAATTGGCGTAACCTTTGCAAAGGTGCTCAGGACAATACTGCGTCAGGACCCGGATATTATAATGGTTGGAGAGATAAGGGATAAAGAGACTGCAGAGAGTGCTGTTCAGGCTGCCTTAACAGGACACCTCGTCCTTTCCACATTGCATACCAATGATGCACCATCCTCCATTACAAGACTCCTTGACCTCGGCGTGCCTTCTTTTTTGATATCATCCACTTTAATAGGAATAGTTGCACAGAGACTTATAAGAAAGATATGCCCGTTCTGCAAAAAGGAGAGGGCCCTTACAGAGGAAGAAGTGGAGCATCTGAAGCTTGGCCCAAAAGAGTACAGGGTATTTTTTGGCGAAGGCTGTCTTGAATGCAGGGGAACCGGCTACAGAGGCAGGACAGGAATCTTTGAGGTAATGGAATTCACAGATAAGCTAAGGACTGTAATGTCCGATACGGTTGAATTGCATAAGTTGTACGAAATTGTAAGGGCGGATGGTCTGATTAATCTGAGGCAGGTTGCGATCAGAAAGATGCTGGAAGGTGTCACTACCTTTGAAGAGGTCATAGCTGTAACAGGATAAAATCAAACCCCTCTTTCCAACCTCTCTATTAGTGGAAATGGCAGCCCGTACATCCGCATTTTGCCCTGTGTTTTTTCTATGTCATACTCTACACGATAAAGTTTCACGGATATATCATCAATGATTGCATAACATGCCCTCGGGTCTCCATCCCTCGGCTGTCCTACGCTTCCGACATTGATGATGTATCTCTCTGTCTCTCCGATTTTCGCTTCGTTTCTGTATGTAAGCATCTCGCCTGAAGGCATCCTCTCGATTATAAATGGCTGGTGGCTGTGGCCTAAGAGGCATATTTTATTGTCGAAGTAATGAAAGTTAACCTCTGCATCCCATAGGGTTAAGAGATAGTGCCATTCTTTAGGCTCTTTGGGTGTTGAATGCACGAGCAATATCTTTTTATTTTCTATTTCTTTTGAGATTAAAAACGTCTTTAGTATGGATAGATTTTCCTTGCTGATTTTTTCCTTTGTCCACAAAATGGCTGCCTTTGCATATGGATTAAAAAAATCGATATCTGTCAGCCCGAGCACTGCCCAGTCATGGTTTCCTGCAAGAAGGATTTTGCATTCAGAGTTCAAGATTGCAATGCATTCATCAGGATCCGGGCCGTAGCCAACAGCATCTCCAAGGAAGAGGATATCCGTTATTTTTTTCTTTTTAATGTCTTTTAAAACAGACTTGAGTGCCTCGATATTTCCGTGGACATCTGAGATTACAGCATATCTCATTTCTGGCAATATTCTTTTGCTATCTTGTCGAGGATGCCGTTGATAAATGCTGCAGATTCTGATGTGGAATATTTTTTTGCGATCTCAAGTGCCTCATTGATAGTTACGGCATTAGGGATGTCTTTCCTGAATAATAGCTCATATGTGGCAAATCTCAATATATTTCTGTCAATGCTTGCCATCCTCGATATCTTCCACTTCTTTGCCACTTTTTGAATTAATGGGTCTATTTCCTTAAGGTTTTCAATAGTCCCTGAGATTATGTCCTCTGCAAAGGCCTTTGTATCAGAGTCTTTTTCATCCGTATCTGCCCAGAATACTTCGAGGTTATTTTTTATCCCGGAAAGATTTTTTGCCCTGTTGTTATTTCCTGTGGATACCTTTATAAAGTCGATTCTGTACAAAAACTGTAGTGCATATTCCCGTGCCTTTCTCCGTTTCATAATTTACTCATAACTCTTAATTTATGACTCATAACTTCTTTAGTACCTGTGCCATTTCTATGGCTGTGATTGCAGCATCCCATCCCTTATTGCCTGCCTTTGTTCCTGCCCTTTCAATAGCCTGCTCAATAGTATCAGATGTTATCACTCCAAAGGCTATTGGAACGCCTGTTTCCATGGATGCCGACGCAATGCCCTTTGAAACCTCTGCTGCAACATAATCAAAATGCGGTGTTGCACCTCTTATCACTGTGCCGAGACATATGACTGCATTATATAAGCCCTTTGATGCCATCTTTTTTGCAACGAGGGGAATCTCAAACGACCCGGGCACCCTTACCACTTCTATATCGTCTTCCTTTGCACCATGCCTTGCAAGGGCGTCTATTGCGCCGTCAAGGAGCCTTGATGTAATGAAATCATTAAACCTGCTTACAACGATACCGAACTTAAGACCTTTTGCTTGAAGCTCGCCTTCTATTATTTTCATCTCATGTCCTCCAAATAAAATTTATGCATATTTTAGCATAAGGCAGCGAATGAGTATATGGGCGCTCATTAACTTATGGATAGAACAACTCGAATCTCCTCGTCCTGATGCTTATAAGTATGCCTGCTGCTATGAAATTGCTTAAAAGCGCTGTGCCTCCATAGCTCACGAAGGGCAGCGGTACTCCTACCACAGGCATTATTCCGAGGGTCATTCCTATATTCACGCAGAAATATACGAAAAACATTGCGGTTATCCCCATGGCAGTCAGTCTCCCGAATTCATCCTTTGCCCTCATGGCTGTGTCCAGTCCCCTTAAAAACAGCATCAGATAAATGCCAAGGAGCATGATGCTTCCTGCAAAGCCCCACTCTTCTGCAAAAATCGAGAATATAAAATCCGTATGCTTTTCCGGTAAAAACCTCAATGGCCCCTGAGTTCCTTTTAAATAGCCCTTGCCAAAAAAACCGCCGGACCCTACGGATATTTTTGACTGATTGATATGATAGCCTATGCCCGCAGGATCTACATCCGGGTCAATGAAGGCGACAAGGCGATTTTTTTGATAATCCTTAAGCCCTTCCCAGAAGATGTGGCCGAGAAATGGAATAGAGATAAGCCCGATAATAACTATCACTGTTATAATCTTTTTGCTTATCCCTTTTGAGAGGGAAAGGACTACAAATAAAGACATAAGGAGGATTGCAGTTCCAAGGTCAGGCTGTTTAATCAATAATATTAATGGCAGTATGCCAAACATGAACAGGCTTTTCATGGAAATCTTATCAACAGAATTTCTGCCCATGTTTGTCAGATAAGAGGAAAAGGCGATTATAAAGAATATCCTGAAAAATTCAGAGGGCTGAAATGAGATAGGGCCTATGCTTAACCACCTCTGAGCACCCATGCTCGTCCTTCCTCCGAAAAGGACAATTAAAAGGAGGAGAAGCCCTAAGCCGTATAAGGGGTAGGAGATTCTGTAAAGCCATATGTAGTCAAAGGATACAACGACAAACAGGACTCCTGTGCTTATAAGAAGCCATAATACCTGCTTTAAATAAAAATCAGGATGTTCTCCAACCCCGAGGGGCGGCCTCGTGGCGCTGTAGATGGTCATTATCCCTATCATGGATAGGCCTATGATCAATAAGAAAGTTATCCAGTCAAAGTTCTTGATTAATCTTCTGTCAATCTTCAGCATATGTTTAATTCAGGCAATAGGCGATAGGCTCCGGGAGAAATATTTCTGAATACATCGCCTATTGCCTCTTGCCTATAGCCTCTTGCCCATTTTTACTTTTCATATACGCCTCGATGGCCCTCTTTGCTATGGGCGCTGCAGTTGCTCCGCCGCTTCCACCGTGCTCCACAAAGACAGAGAGGGCTATTTCAGGATTGTCGACAGGGGCGAATGCAACAAACCAGGCGTGGTCCATAAACCGTTCGCCTGTCAGTCCTTTTTTCTTTCCAACCACCTGAGCAGTCCCTGTTTTTCCACCGATAACAACCAATGATGACCTTGCCCCCTGAGCAGTGCCGTTGGGCTCATTAACAACGCCCGAGAGGGCCTTTTTTATCATCTCTATGGTTTCCGGTTTTAATTTCACCGTTCCTGATAATTCTTGCCTGCCTTTTATCAGGGAAGGCTTGTATAAGTTTCCACCATTGGCAAAGCTTGCCATCATCGCCGCCATCTGTATGGGTGTGGCCGTAACATACCCCTGACCAATGGCAGAGATATAGGTATCTCCGAGATACCACGGCAGATGCTTTTTCTCTCTTTTCCATCCGGTGTTGGGAATGAGCCCCCTTCGTTCCTTCACAGGCATCAGCTCTACACCGGTTTCCCTTCCGAGACCAAAGGCCGTTGCATATTTATAAATTTTGTCTATTCCCAACCTCCTTCCAACTTCATAGAAATATACATCGCATGACTCCACAATGGCCCTGTGAAAATCCACTGGACCGTGTCCTCCCTTTTTCCAGCACCCGAATGTCCATCTCCCGTAGCCTATACCGCCTGTGCAATTGATCTTTGTATCAGGGCTTATAATTCCCTCTTCGAGGGCGGCTATGGCGGTTATTATCTTGAAGGTAGATCCAGGGGGATACTGGCTCTGCACCGCCCTGTTGAGCATGGGCTTCTTTTTGTCCTCCATGAGCGACTTCCAGTCATTATATGCTATGCCCATGGAGAATGTGTTCGGGTCAAAGGATGGGAGGCTTTCGAGGGCGAGTATCTCTCCTGAATCAGGTTTTATTGCCACAAGAGCGCCTGCCTTATTGCCAAATGCGTCCTCTACAGCCTTCTGGATATTTATATCGATGCTGAGTTTAACGTCGCTTCCTTTAACCGAAGGCTTTTCCTGTATCATCCTCAGCTCCCTGCCGAGTGCATCCACCTCTATAATCCTCTCTCCAGGTATTCCCCTCAGCTGGTTGTCGAACAATGCCTCCACGCCCCACTGGCCTATCAATGCATCAAGTGGAAAGTGCCTTAGGTCAGGGTTATTTAATTGAGAAGTGGTTATTTTTCCGAGATAGCCTATGATGTGCGCTCCGACCTTGCCGAAGAGATACTCCCTTCCGACTTCTGTTTCAACGAAGAGTCCAGGAAAATCGGACCGTCTTGCCTCGATGCGGGCTATCTCTCCAAAGCTCAGCCCCTGTTTGAGCTTTACAGGAACAAAAGGGCTGTTGTCCTTTTTGGTTAATTTTTCTTCGACCTCTTTTTTGGTTAAACCGAGGACTGCAGAGAGCGAATCCGTGTCTATGGCCCTGAAATTGTCGGTGGTTATGGAAACGCTGAAGAACGGGATATTTTTCACCAGTGGTGTTCCGTTCCTGTCGTATATAATACCCCTCGGCGCAGGCGTCTTCAATATCTTCAGCCTGTTGTCCTCGGACAGTCTTTTATATTTGTCTCCATCAAGCATCTGGAGTTGCCAGAGGCGGAAACATAAGATCAGCAGTATCCCGATAATGATGTAAGAACCTAATTGTATTCTCTTTAGAATCATATCAATCCGTCAGCCGGAATTTGCTCGGCTTCAATATTATACCAAATGGTATGTTGGCAACGGTTTGTATTAAGATTGTCTGCAATGCATCGAGGATGCTTATGTTTATACCGGTAAAGATAATCCGGGATCCTGCAACAATAACTCCATCGAGGATCGTAAAGACGACAATGGTTATCACACCCAAAAGGGGTGTCCATTTAAAGACGACCTCGGTAAAGACCACAATGGCCAGAAAACCGGTTAAGCCCTTGCTGAAAAAATTAGGGCCTATGATCGAACCCGAGAGGATGTCTTCCAGCAGGCCGACAAAGGCGCCGAAGACCGTGCTCTTTATCTCTGACCTGCTTCCGAAATAAACATCCGCCTTGTGGCTTCGAGGAAGGCTCTTCAGGCTGAAGAAATAAACGAGTACAATAGAGAGGTTTAACGGTCTGTGGAAAATGGAAAGCTGGGTCTGTATGAGGAAGGTCAGAAAAATAAAAAATGCCCACTTTGCATAGTTCATATCACTTGCTGAGAATAACCACTTCTTCTATTTTTGCATCAGACTGAAACGGTAAGACCTTTATATCCTGAAAAAAATCGATCCCTTCCTTCCTGACGCTGCTCACAACACCAACGAGCAACCCCGGAGGGAAAATACCGTCGAGCCCGGAGGTAACCGCCACTTCACCCTTTTCCACATCCTCTTCCGGCGGTACATATTTGAGGATGCAGTACCGCTTGCCTACGCCGGATATAACTCCTTCGTGCCTGCTGTTCTGAAGCCTGACGGCAACAGAAAAGCTCGGGTCTTTCAGGAGCAATACCTCCGAAGAATTATCCTTTATTGCATATATCTTGCCCACGAGGCCTTTTGGCGTAATAACAGACATATCCTTTTTAATGCCGCTATTTTTGCCCTTATCGAGGATCATGGTATGCAGCAATCTGTCATAGCCACGCCCTATCACCTTTGCAGTGGTTACATAATTGGGAAGGTGCTCCTTTAAAGACAGAAGCTCCTTGAGCCTCTTGTTCTCCTGAACCATCTCTGCATATCGCTGTTTCTCGGTGAGGGCAGCAGTAAGCTCTTTTCTGAGACTTTTGTTTTCTTCAAATGTGCCCCGGAGTTCACGGAATGTCATGGTAACATTTAGAGTGAAATTGTTAAGGACGTCATAAGGGTAGGATAAAATCCTGAAGAGCGCAGAAGGCCTTCTGTTGTGATGGTACGTTATCAGTATAAGGGTAATCAGAGAAAGCAAGAACAGGATGATGATTCTCTTTTTGCCCTTTGACATTAATTAGTAGCTATGGCTATCTTCCTGAGAAGTTCCAGTTTATCCAGCATCATGCCGCACCCCATCACAACCGCGGTTAAGGGATTATCGGGCACTATAACAGGCACGCCTGTTTGCTCCCTTATCAGTATATCCAATCCCCTGAGCAGTGCGCCTCCTCCGGCAAGGACAATACCCCTGTCCACAATATCTGCTGCAAGCTCGGGCGGGGTGTTTTCAAGGGTAACCTTGATCGTGTCAAGTATCAGACCAACACTTTCCTGGAGCGCCTCCCTTATCTCGTCTTCTGTGACATTGATAGCCTTTGGAATTCCGGAAATAAGGTCTCTTCCCTTCACCTCTATCGGTTCGACTTTGCTCGTTGGATATGCTGAACCGACCTCCACTTTAATATGCTCGGCCGTTCTCTCGCCAATCATGAGATTATACTTGCGTTTTATGTAAGCAATTATCGCTTCATCCATTTTGTCTCCGCCTACACGGACAGCCTTGCTGTAAACGATGCCGTCGAGGGATATGACTGCCACGTCGGTAGTGCCGCCGCCGATATCCACAATCATGTTTCCTGAAGGTTCGCCAACAGGCAATCCGACACCAACAGCAGCAGCCATTGGTTCTTCTATGAGATAGACCTCTCTTGCGCCCGATGAATGGGCTGCATCCTTGACTGCACGGCGCTCAACCTGTGTTATGCCCGACGGGACCCCAATAATAACCCTCGGCGATACAAAACTCTTTCTATTGTGCGCCTTTGTTATGAAATATTTCAGCATCTCCTCTGTTGCATCGAAGTCTGCAATAACCCCGTCCTTCAAAGGCCTTATGGTAATTATGTTTGAAGGGGTTTTGCCCAGCATCTCCTTTGCCTCCATCCCGACTGCAACAGGTTTTCTGTTATCGGTTCTTAGAACAACCACCGATGGCTCATCGCAAATTATGCCCCTGCCATGTACATAGACAAGGGTATTTGCAGTGCCAAGGTCTATGGCAAGGTCATTCGAAAACATTCCCAAAAGCTTCTGAAAAAACACTTAAACCTCCTCATATTAGCTCATTGATCTTAGCTCATAGTTCATGATTTTTTGCTATGAGCCATCAGCCATGAGCTATCAGCCTTCTACTACCTTTGTATTCGCTATATCGTCTCCAAGTCTCATGCCGTCCTTGCTTCCCAGCATCAGGAGGAACTCCAATGCTAAAATAGCAACAGCAAACAACCACCCGGCCAAAGGGATCTTGTAAAGCAGGAGCGCCGCTATCAGTGGTGTGTTTCTCAGCACAGAGTCCCTGAAAGTTCCCGAACTGCCAGTGGAAAGGGATATTACCCTTAATTTCAATATCTTCTTCCCGATGCTCCTGCCGTCAAAAAGGCCGTCACTAATGAGAAGATAGATGAGGCCGGCGAGATACCCTACCTGAGGTATGGTCTTGGCTGCTGCGGCTGTAATAATAAAATCCAGCATTTTTGCTATAACTCTTAGCAGCAAGCTTGCCTTTGCGCTCTCCTCAGGCATTTTTAATACTATCAGATGGCCTCCCTTTTTTTCAAGGATGACCTCGTCCCTTATGTAGAGGAGTGGTAAATTTTATTTCAATATGCTACTATACGCAAAAATGCAATATACACTAAAAATAGTATATATTTACAGGCGTTTATGATATACTTTCTGTTAATAAACTTAAAATAAATTTATCCTTTTACAGGGGGTTCTATATGACAAGAGGCGGTGTGAGGTTTCTCATTTTTCTGCAACTGATTATAGCCATAATAGCAGCAGTTCCTTCACTCGTGCATTCCGGCGAGATCGTTATAAAGCCCGGAAAATTCGACCACTTCAATATCTCCATGCCCGACAGGATAGTTGCCGGAGAAGATGTCTCCATAAGATTGCAGGCAGTGGATGCCTTTAATAACATTATCACCAATTTCGGAGAGACCGGAAAGGAGTTCCATGCAACGGTTTCCGGCTCCGCCTCGATAAGCCCTGCAACCTTTAAATCAACCTCCTTTGTAAACGGAACCTTAACAATAAACATTTCGAATAAGGTTGCCGAGACCATTAACCTTTCTGTAAGGGAAAGCGGTATTCCCATCCCTATTCTGTCAAAGGATTTAACTGTAACCCCCAATAAACTGAATTCCTTTGTGATAAAAGGACCGAGAACAGCCCATGCAGGCGAAAGATTCGATGTAAATATCATTGCAAAGGACTCCTTTGGAAACACTGTTTCAGAGCCGATCTTTGGGAAAAATATAAATCTTATATTTAAGGGCAATGCCGAGCCCAGGGTCGATATGCCTGCAATCCCCGATTTCAAAAACGGCATATGTGCTGTCACGCTTATATCGCAAAAGTCAGGCACTGTAATAGTAGAGGCAAAGGATTTAATCACAGGAAGTTCGGGAACAAGCGAAAAGATCGATGTAATCAACGGCCCTGTGAATTCATTCAGGGTATTTGTTCCAAAAGAAGTCATTGCGGGCGAGCCTTTTGAGGTGTCCGTAGTCGCCGTTGACCGTTTCGGCAATGTCGTATCGAATTATTCTACAACAGGGAGCGGTGTAATAATCACGTCATCCGGGAAATTAAAACCATTCCCTTCCTCATTGCCGGCATACGAATTCGTAAACGGACAGGCAAAATTCGATCTCAGATACGATGCTGCCGAAGACATATCCATAATCATTACAGAAATGGGAAAAACCCAGAAGGGCATAAGCGAGAACATAAAGGTGGTTTCGCCGATACCGGAGAGGTATGAGATTACAACCCCGGATTCTGCAGTTGCAGGGCAGAAGTTCAAGATAAAGATAACGGTCTACAACCAGCTCGGGCATGTAATCAGGAATTACAATATAGTCGGCCCTGATGTCCAGCTTTCCACAA
Organism: Dissulfurispira sp.; assembly: GCF_036745535.1. NCBI lineage: Bacteria > Pseudomonadati > Nitrospirota > Thermodesulfovibrionia > Thermodesulfovibrionales > Dissulfurispiraceae > Dissulfurispira > Dissulfurispira sp. The sequence continues at coordinate 12,359 of NZ_DAIOFX010000010.1, read as the reverse complement.
CAGGTACAGGAACACTTATACCGAACAGGATACCCGCATCCGAGTTTGTTAACGGCACGTCAGTGGTCGAGGTTCAATACAACAAGTCCGAATCCTTTGCAATTACTGCCGGCCCTGTAAAGCCTGCCGTGGCTGTAGAGAAACCTGCTACAGCACCAGCTAAACAGCCGGCAAAGGCAGCGCCGCCTGCAAAGGAGGCAAAGGAGCCGAAGAAGCCGAAGAAGGCAAAGGAGGAAAGAAAGGATAAAGAGAAGGAGAAAAAAGCAGAGGCAAAGGCCCTTGAGATTACAAATGTATCGCTTGTTGAGCCAAAGAAGAAGTCCACCATCTCAATACACATCCCGAATCTCGATGCAGCCGTAAAATACAGCGCATCCACAGAGACGGTTGAGGGCAAAAAATGGATTGTTGTCAGGATAAAGCCGGCAGTGAGCAAGATAGAAAAGGCCGTGAAGTTCGAATCATCCTTTGTCGGTAATGTTGTGGTAGAGGAAGACAAGAAGGAGAAGGGTGCTGTGCTCGTTAAGATCGAACAACTAAAGCCCACAAAGTTTCATGTAACAAAGGAGAAAAACTCCCTTACCGTTACTTTGAAACACTAACAAATACAGGTAAAGGTAAAGTAGAGAAAAGGGTTAAGCAAAGGCCTTTCTTTACCTTTGCTTCTACCTTTTTACTGTCGTAATTATGGGATTCTTAGACAAACTAAAATCAGGCCTTACAAAGACAAAGAAGAATATTGTCGAAAGGGTTGAGTCAATACTCCTGAGCAGGGCTATTGACGATTCAGCCATTGAAGACATCGAAGAAGTGCTTATCACATCGGATGTTGGAGCAGAGGCTACAGATGAGATAGTAAGCCTTCTTAGAAAAAAAGTAAAATCTGGTGAAATAAAGAACTCAGATGATGTAAAGTCCTGTTTAAAAAACGAGATGGCTCTATTGCTCGGCAAATCCCAGCCACTTGTAACCTTCGGAGAAAAGCCATTTGTAATCCTTACAGTTGGCGTCAATGGCGTGGGCAAAACCACGACCATAGGCAAGCTTTCATCAAGATTCATATCAGAAGGGAATTCTGTGATCTTAGCTGCTGCGGATACATTCAGGGCTGCTGCAATAGAACAACTCGAAATATGGGCGAAGCGCTCAGGAGCGGATATAATCAAGCACCAGAGCGGCTCTGACCCTGCTGCCGTTGCCTTTGATGCTGTGGAGGCTGCAAAGGCACGCGGAATCGATATAGTCATTATCGATACAGCGGGAAGGCTCCACACAAAGAGCCAGCTCATGGACGAACTTAAAAAGATTAACCGTGTCATCAAAAAATCCATACCCGATGCACCGCAGGAGATACTTCTTATAGTTGATGCAACAACAGGTCAAAATGCTTTGAGGCAGGCGCAGATATTCAACGAGGCAATAGGCATAACAGGCATTGCCCTTACAAAACTCGACGGCACTGCAAAGGGCGGGATTATCTTCGCAATAAAGAAGGAATTAGGTATACCTGTGAGGCTTATCGGAATAGGTGAAGGTGTCGACGACCTCAAGGACTTCGATCCGGAGGACTTTGTTACTGCCCTGTTTGAGTAAGGCTTCCTATTTTTCTGATTTTTTTATACCTTTCTTCTATCAACTTCGCAGGGCTTTTTGATTGAATGGATTCCAGAGACTTCAAGATATATTCTACTAACCTTTTTGCTGTTGTTTCAGGCTCTCTGTGCGCGCCGCCGAGGGGCTCGGGTATTATGTCATCGATGATCTTGAATGACTTCAGGTCATCTGCAGTGAGTTTAAGAGCGTCTGCTGCCCTTGAGAAGTCATCAGGCGTCAGCTCTCCTCCCCTCTTCCATAAAATAGCTGCGCATCCTTCTGGCGAGATTACGGAATAAACAGAATGCTCTAACATATAGAGCCTGTCCGCAATGCTTAATGCAAGGGCACCGCCGCTTCCGCCTTCGCCTATTACTATGGAGATTATGGGAGTCCTGATCCTCGACATCTCCATGAGATTTGTTGCTATTGCCTCTGCCTGCCCCCTCTCCTCTGCGCCTATTCCTGGATAAGCTCCGGGGGTATCGATGAATGTTACTATGGGAATCTTAAACCTTTCTGCCAGCCTCATCAATCTGAGCGCCTTTCTGTAGCCTTCCGGATTGGGCTGCCCGAAGTTTCTGAATATCCTTTCCTTTGTGCCCCTGCCTTTCTGGTGGCCGATAATGACCATAGGGATACCGTTAATCTTTCCGACTCCCCCTACAATGGCAGGGTCGTCCGCGAATCTCCTGTCTCCGTGCAGTTCGATGAAATCCTCGACTATCATACCGATATAATCGAGGGTATACGGCCTTTCGGGATGGCGTGCTATCATGGTCTTCTGCCACGGAGTGAGATTGGAAAATATCTCTGAGCGCAATTCCTTTGCCTTTTTTTCGAGGCGCTTTATTTCCGATGCTATATCTATCTCTGTGCCGTCAGAGAGCTTTCTAAGTTCTTCGATCTTTGTTTCAAGCTCTTCCAGTGGCTTTTCAAAATCAAGATAATAACCCATAGTCGCTTCGCTCCAAATTCCAAATCCTAATATCTAAATCCCGAACAAATCGAAGTTTCAAATTATATTTTAAAAAATTGTTTAGAGTTTAGGATTTAGTATTTCGGATTTTTAACAAGTTTTTACGCTTACTCCTGTAATCCTTTCTGCCTCTGCTGCAAAATTACCGCAGGGCGGGAGTTTAGAAGCTATAATAACACAATAATCAGGAAGATAAAACTTGAATGATATGCTGTCTTTGCCGTTTGGCGTATCTCCCATTAATCTCTTTATCGTCCTGAGCTTTTCAGCAGCGTCTTCAAGGTTGTCGCATTTCATGGCCACTTCATATTTCGTGCAGAGTTCCATGTCTGTGAGGCTCTGTATCTCCCTCGCCATAACCTTTGCTCCCTTCTCTGACTTGAACACCTGGCCTTTTATCAAAATCAGATTGCCTTTTTTAAGTAGGTCTGCGTTCTTCTTGTAGAGGTCGGGGAATACAAGCATCTCGCAGCTTCCTGTCTCATCCTCCAGATTCAGATAGGCTGTGACTCCCTTCTCCTTTGCTCTTGTCTTCATTTCGCTTATAATTCCTGCAACGCTGACATCTGCTCTTTCGTCTTTGTCTTCCACACTTGACAACTGTATCACGTCCATAGTGGATAATGTCTTTCTGTACCTTGTCAACGGATGGCCTGATATGTAAAAACCGAGGGCATCCTTTTCATAACTCAATAATGTTGTTTCATCCCATGGCTGGACTGCACTAACAGCAATATCACTGTCTCCGAAAAGTCCGGGACCCAAGCCATTTGCCTTAGTGGATGACGTTAAGGCATCCATAGACTTTGCCCTTGCCAAGAATCTCGTGTTATAAGGAGGCTCAGAGAATAAGGAATCAAACGCCCCTGCCTTAATAAGGCTCTCTATAACCTTTTTGTTGACCTTTTTATTGTCCACTCTTGAAAGGAATTCATCAAAGGATTCGAAACGGTTGTTCTGCCTCTCCTGAAGGATTGTCTCTATGGCTGCAGAGCCGACACCCTTTACAGCCTCGAGACCAAACCTCACAGAACTTCCCACAATCTTGAACTCCCTTTCGCTCTCATTAATATCAGGCGGCATTATCTCTATGGACATGTTCCTGCATTCATTTATGAGTTTAACGATCTTATCCGTATCTCCCATGTCAGCACTGAGGTTTGCTGTCATGAACTCAACAGGATAATGCGCTTTTAAATATGCTGTCTGGTATGCAAGATATGCATAGGCTGCGGAATGGGATTTGTTGAATCCGTATTCTGCAAAGAATGCCATCAATTCAAATAGTCTTGCAGCCTTTTTCTCGGGGATCCCATTGGCAATGGCGCCGCTCAGGAAGACCTCTTTCTGTTTTTCCATCTCCTCTGGCTTTTTCTTTCCCATAGCCCTCCTGAGGAGGTCTGCCTGTCCCATTGAAAAGCCTGCTATCTTGTTTGCTATCCTCATGACCTGTTCCTGATAAAGGATTACCCCGTAGGTCTCATCGAGAATATCCTTTAATTGCGGCAGCTCGTATTCAACCTCTGTCTCTCCCCTTTTCCTCTTGATGAAGTCGTCTATCATTCCGCTGCCGATAGGGCCCGGGCGGTAAAGGGCAACGAGGGCAATGAGGTCTTCGAATCTATCCGGTCTCATCTTTACGAGTATATCCCTCATGCCTGCGCTTTCGAGCTGGAATATGCCCGTTGTCTCTCCCGAACTTAATAGCTTGTATGTTTCTTCATCCTCAATAGGAATATCGGATAGGATTATCTTTTTCCCCTGCTGCTTTATGTAATCAACGGTTTTTTTGAGGACGGTGAGTGTCTTTAAACCAAGGAAATCGAACTTCAGAAGGCCGACACTCTCTACAGATCCCATGTCGAACTGTGTGGTAATGGTTTCTTCAGAAGGATTTTTATAAAGCGGCATGAAATCTGTCAATGGTTTCGGCGCTATAACAACTCCTGCTGCATGGGTTGATGCGTGTCTTGATAATCCCTCGAGCCTCTTTGCAATATCCAGCAATTCTTTTACTGTCGGATTGCTGTCGTATAATTCTTTAAGCTGCGGCTCTAATTTCAAGGAATCGTCAATGCTTATGTTATGTCCAGGGACGAGTTTTGCTATTTTGTCAACATCCGCATAGGGAATATCCATTGCCCTTCCCACATCCCTTATTGCTGCTTTTGCAGCCATTGTTCCGAATGTTATTATCTGTGCAACATGGTCGCTGCCGTATTTTTCAGAGACATAATTAATAACCTCCGGTCTCCTATCCTTGCAGAAATCCACATCGATATCAGGCATGCTTATTCTTTCCGGATTTAAGAATCTCTCGAAGAGAAGGTTGTACTTAATCGGGTCTATTTCTGTAATATCGAGGCAATATGCAACAAGGCTTCCAGCAGCAGAGCCTCTTCCGGGGCCGACAGGAATGCCGTTTTTTCTTGCATAACTTATGAAGTCCCAGACTATGAGGAAATAAGAAGAATAACCCATCTTCCTTATCATCTGAAGCTCCATCTTAAGGCGTTCAAGATAATTCTGCGGAGGATTGCCTTTGAATTTAGCCTTAAGCCCGGTGATGGCAAGATCTTCGAGATAGGAATCGGGTGAAACGCCGTTGGGCAGTTCATACTTTGGAAGGAGGCTCTTTCCGAGGACAAAATCGAGATTGCACCGCTCAGCAATCATCCTTGTATTCAATATGGCCTCTGGCGTCTCGTGAAATGCCTGTTTCATCTCGTCAGGGGATTTGAAATAGAACTCATTGGTTGACATCCTCATTCTCTTTTTATCTTTTACAGTCTTTCCTGTTTGTATGCAGAGAAGGATGTCATGTGCCCTTGCGTCTTCTTTTTTCAGATAATGGCAGTCGTTTGTGGCAACAAGGGGGATATGGAGTTCCTTGGAAAGCTCGATGAGTTTTTTATTTGTCTCCTCCTGTTCAGGCATTCCGTTGTGCTGTATCTCGAAAAAGAAATTCTCAGGGCCGAGGATGTGCTTGTACTGTAAGGCCGCCTCACGTGCCCTTTCCATTTGACCATGCTGAAGATAATAGGGCACCTCTCCCTTAAGGCATGCAGTAAGGCCTATAAGCCCGCCGCTGTATTGATCGAGGAGTTCTTTGTCTATCCTCGGCTTGTAATAGAAGCCTTCCAGATATGCCTTTGAAACGAGGGATGTCAGATTTTTGTAGCCATTGCTGTCCTTTGCGAGGAGTATAAGGTGAAAGGCTGCCTCCTCTGAAAGGCCATTATCTATATTAGTCTTTGACCTGTCAAATCTGCTGTTAGGGGCAACATATACCTCGCAGCCGATTATGGGCTTTATGCCCTTTTTTATGGCCTTTTTATAAAACTCGATGACGCCAAAGAGATTGCCGTGGTCGGTGATGGCAACAGCCGGCATTTTATAGGCAGATGCCTGCTCCACAAGCTCATCGATCTTTATTGCACCGTCCAAAAGGCTGTATTCTGTGTGTAAATGGAGGGGGACAAAATCAGAGTGCTGCATGGGAAATTTTACAGCTATAGAGAAAGTTTAGTCAAATGCCTAAATCTGTAATCAGGGAAAGCAGGCACGGCTTCAAAGCCTTTATTAATGCGATGAGATTATTTTTCTGCCTGTTTATACTGCTGAATGCAAAAGGTAATACTGAAGTTGCCCTTAAACAGTGGGAGGGCTCGGCTCTAAGGTATCGCTGATAAAGGCTTTTCATCCATGCCTGCTTTCCTTTTGCAAGTGTTTCTTTACAGATTATGGAAATATTAAAATGTGCTATTCTTTAACTATGAAAGGTATTGTCTTATGGGTAACAGGTCTGCCCGGAAGCGGGAAAAGCACAGTTGCCGACGGCATAAAGAATCAATTCCCTGATTTTGTTATTCTCAGAATGGATGAGCTTCGGAAGATTGTTACGCCTAAACCGACATATTCTGAAGATGAAAGGGAGATGGTCTACCGCACTATTGTCTATGCGGCAAAGACCCTTTCGGGGCTTGATCACAATGTCATTATCGATGCCACAGGGAATATGCGAAGGTGGAGAGAGCTTGCAAGACAGCTTATCCCGAATTTTGCTGAAATTTATCTGAAGTGTCCCATAGATGTTTGTATGGAGAGGGAGGTTTCGCGCAGGAAAACACGCGGAGCTCCGAAGGGCATATATAAAAAGGGCCGGGCCGGATGGCCCGTGCCTGGAGTGCAGGTACCATACGAAGAGCCATTAAATCCAGAACTTACCATAGAAACAGATAAGGCCTCCCTTGAAGAGGCCATATCTGTGATTTGCGAGTTTTTGTCAAGGCATTAGTTAGTCAAACCTGAATTCGTCTATGGTTGCCTTGAGCTTCTGGGACAGGGCATTCAGTTCATCGAAAATCTTCTTTAGATGTTCTGTGGACTCCTGTGTCTTCTTTACGATATGAGATATGTCCTCATATTCCTTGCTATTTCCTCGGATGCGGCGGATTGTTCTTCCACAGAGGCGGCTATCTGGGCTATTTCATCTGCTGTTTTCTGAACGGAGCTCACAATATGACCGAGGGATTCACTTGCTGTCTCCATAAATGTAACTCCTTCAGTCACATGGCTTAGCGCCCTCTCCATCGAGTGTGCGGTCTGGCCTGAATCGACCTGAACAGCCTTAATCTTTTCCGATATCTCGGTCGTTGCCTTCATTGTGCGTTCTGCCAGCTTCCTGACCTCATCAGCTACTACAGCAAAGCCCCTTCCCTGTTCTCCTGCCCTTGCAGCCTCTATGGCGGCATTGAGTGCGAGGAGGTTGGTCTGGTCTGCTATATCGCTTATTACAGAGACTATCTCGCCTATCTCCGTTACCCTCGAATTCAGCCTCTCTATCATGGATGCCAGCTCCTGTGTTGCGCTGCCTGCTGAATTTATCTTGTCAACGGATTGAACCACAACATCTTTTCCATTATGCGCAACACTGATTGCGTCCTTTGCAGAATCAGAGGCAGAGGCACTATTCCGTGCAATCTCTGTTACTGTCTGTGACATCTCTTCTGCAGCAGTCGCAATCTGTGCTGCCTGCTGTGCCTGCTTGTTTGTGCCGTCTATTGTCTCATCTATGGCTCCCTTAAGCACCACTGCATGTTTTGATAGGTCGGCTGCTGCATGGGCAACATTTCTCATGGCATTTGATAGCTCACCTGACATTTTATTTATAGATTCTGAAAGATTACCCATTTCATCGAGGAACTTTATCTGAAGCCTTTCTCTGAAGTCCTTATGTCCTGCGCTTTCGACTACTCTTGCGATATTTCCAAGAGGTCTTGTAAGGAAATTGGAAAGGATAAAGTAGATTACACCTATGCTGCCGACAGAAAGAAGAATTGTAATGACTGCAATGAGGATTTTTGTTCTTGCCACTGCATCTTCTGTTTTTTTCATAGAAACGCTGATACTGAGGGCTCCAAGAACATCTCTTTCCTTTGTTCCTTCGCTGTGACACATCAGGCAGTTTGTTCCCATGTAGTCCTTGACATTTACATAAGGGAAAATCCCCCTGAGATATGTCTCTCCTTTAATAGATTCAGTCTTAAAGGCAGGTTTGCCAGTCTTAAACACCTCTTTTTCAAGGTCATCCCTCGGATATTCTTCTGCTGCCTTCTTACCATATTGTTTATCCAGAATCTCTCCCCAAATCATCCTTACAGGAAGCATTTTGTTCATATGGTCAAGAAAAGTTTTTTTGTGGGTAGCCATCATGCCGGTTGTCATATAACCTGTCATTACTCCAAATACCGTCTCCGATAAATGCGTTAAATCCCTCCTGCTCTGTTCGGATGAAATCTCCTTAACCTTCATTCCCATCTATATTGTGTTGGCAATGCCTATGCCCACCATGATTACTATGATGGGTATCATCAATTTCCATTTGATGGACATTCCTTTGATTTTCTCTATAGTTGACATATATCAACCTCCCTTCTACTTTTATTTTAAATCTATTATTTAGATGCTAAAAAAATAATACATCAATTAGAAACCGTTGACAATGTAAATTGTCTGTAAAGCCCTTTGACCGCAATCCGTAAACATGGATACCTGCTATCCTGTATTTAGAAAGTTTCTTTACTGATTATGGTTTGAGCGATCTCGAAAAATGATATAATATCGCAATATTTAATTTATTATTGCCCAAAGGAGATTATTTATGAACAGATTTCTTCTCGATAAAGATAATACAGCATTATTGATTATAGATATTCAGGACAGGCTGGCAGCAGCAATGAAGGTAAGGGATGATGTTGTTAAAAACTGCCTTCACCTGATTGAACTTTCAAAGATGCTGAATATACCCATAGTTGTGACCGAGCAATATCCAAAAGGGCTCGGACAGACAGTTGCCGAAATAAAAGATGCCCTGCCGTCTTATCAGCCGATAGAAAAACTGACCTTTAGCTGCTGCGAAGAGCCGAATTTCCTGAATGAAATAAAAAGGCTCGACAAAAAGACTATTATACTCACAGGTATGGAAACTCATATATGCGTGCTTCAGACATGCATCGGACTTTTAAAGGAAGGCTTCCATGTCCATCTTGTGAGGGATGCTGTATGTTCAAGGGCAAAGGAGAACTGGAAGGCAGGGGTGGAATTCATGCGCGATGCAGGCGCTGTGATAACATGCACGGAGACAGTTTTATTCCAATTGTTAAAGGTTGCTGGCACTGAAGAGTTTAAGGCCATTTCGAAGAGGATTAAGTAGAGCTAAAACCCTTAGCCCGTATTATTCATAAACTTTGTTTGTTATGCTGAAAGACAAAGCATTTCCGCTTCATTCTCGGAAGGCGTCCAGCCTTCCTCCGCAAGGAGCCTTTTTGTTTGTGCGAAATTCCAAAGTGCACCGGTATGAATTTGCCTTGGGAATAATCATATTCTTTGTATCTTGCCATCTATCCCCCTACTCAGCGGTGTGTTCCCATCTTCAAACAAGATGAATGGCTCTATTATAAGCCTTTCGGGACTTTTTCTACAGCCTCAACGGGCTGCGGATGAGCTGCCTGCAGGGACGGCTCGATCCGCTTGTTCGCCGGCGCTCCGCAGTCACAAGGATAGGAGGCCGTATGAGTAAAGTTTGTATTCATGCTCTTGCAGTGGCTCTGAGTTATGTGGGGAGCGCCCTGAAGAGCGGTTATTTTTTTATTGCCGTAATGCCTTGTTATATTTTTATTCATACAGCTCATCCGCAGCCCGTTCCTCCGCGAGCGGAGCGAGCGGAGGAACACTTGAGCTAACCCGTGCGAATGAAGCGAAGCGTAATGAGCATCGGTGTTGAGCGATTTGTTATGTGTTCTCTATTTTGCTATTTAAAAATCTCTTTAAAAATCTCAGATAATTTGGAGTCTATGTCATTATTGAAATCTTGATATGGAATATTCAGATGTTTTAAAACGTCAGCAAATCTTTTAAAGCCATTTTCGCTTCTCAATTCAACCCATTCAATGCCTAAGCTGTCCAACTGTTTTTTATTTGTATCCGACAATTTGTCCGCAACAAAAACTTTACTGTCTCTTGCGATAACAGCATCAGCACTTTCGGGATTTCCCCGCCCCATTAATTTAACCTCGCATTTATAGTTCCTGCTCTCGTCTCCTATCAGATAAAAATCAATTTCTCTTTCAAACTCAGGTTTCTTTTTTGATTTTCCTCTAAATCTGATTGCATAGTTTATATCATTGACACCGAATAGCTTGCATAATGTTAGCATCAAAGGTTTTTCTACTCTTTTACCAGCAGTGCTCCATAAGCTGCCCCTCAATTCTGCTCGTTTAACAGCCAATGTATTTATAACAATAAGGCTTTCGCTGATGTTTAAATCAACACTTACGCCTTTAAACTTAATCGTCAAGGTTAATTCCAAATCATGCCGTGTATCTACAAGATTCTTGATAGCTTCAAACAATGTGTCGTAATTTTCATTGGACGCATCAATTATTATTTCTCTCGTGGATGAGTTGAACATATTATGGATTGTCTTTTTGTTGAGTCCAGAATGAATAGCGATTTCCTGAGCGGGAAGATTAGGATTTAAAAATTCCTGTTTATACCAATCAACTGTAATATCCTGACTTCTGAGTTTTGCATCTACCACTTTTTTAAAGAAGTCAATAGCGTATTGCAAAAACTCTGTGTTAATCAAAGTTACAATTTCTATCCTGTAATCCTGCCCTTTGATGAGTTTCTGTATGATATTTTTGGCTACGGATTCAGTAAGCGTCATTTTTGATTATTTCCTTAAATTGTTCAAGCGAGCAAAAACGAGGAAGATTATTGGAAAACAGATTGCCATTTTCTAAATTCTTTCTGATTTCATGAAAATATTTTTTCTCCCGTTCCGTCAGGAAAAATAATCTCTCTAATTTTTTGGCTGCTTTGCCCAGAGTCCCGCTACCTGCAAATGGGTCAAAAACCAAATCTCCCTTAAAAGAGTAAAATTTAATTACCCTGTTGCATAATTCTAAGGGGAAAACAGCAGTATGAACTTTATTAAATGTCGGGTCAATTTTCCAGACGTTTGACGTCTCATATTCTTCTGTAACCTTACTTTTTTCGATTATATCCCAGCTATATTGCCGAATATTCCAATCTAAAAGTTTCTCTGTTTTCTTTCGATAAACCATCAAGTATTCTGTAACAGGATTGGGTTTGTATCCGAGAGGTTTGCGATGTTGTAAAAATCCAGCATTGCGATTTTTAACGCTTGATTCCGGTTTTAACCAGACAATATCATCTATAAATTCCCATCCCATATTTACCAAATGGGGATGAATATCAAAAGGAATCGGATAACGCTTGCTTGAATGTTGACGGCTAACTCTCGGAATTATAATAGGAGATGTATTTAAAATAAAAAATCTTCCCTCTTTAGTTACTCTGTAGACTTCCTTAAAGACCTCGACTAAAAAATTTAAATATTCTTGATAGCTTTGATAGATAGAGTAATCTCTTGCATTATAATAAGGCGGTGAAGTAAATGTTAAATGGATTGATTCATCCGGCACAATCTTTAAAACATCCCTCACATCGCCATTGACGACAACATTTTTTAGAAACTCATAAGTCTCAGTATGTGGTTGCTCTGTTTTACTTGCATTTTGTGCGAAAAATTCTTTATGAATAACAGTCTGAACCATTTCATTCGGATGATTTCGGAGTTGTTTTAAATGTTGTTCAACCATTTTATCGTTCTTAAATACAAGTAAGCCCCTGATTGCTTGCAAGACAATTTTCGGGTCGGAATCTTTTAGCATCTCAAGAAGTATGACTTTATTCTGTGGATGTCTCATCCTACCTATAGAGGATACCGCTTCTCTCCTAACCATAGAATCAGAGTCGTCTTTGGCAATTATAGAGAGGGATTGTAGATATTTTACGTCTTCCAGTTTCCCAATATTCTTTACAGCCCATAGCCTGACCTGACGGCTTTCATGGCTTAATAATGGGATCAATAGATTTCCATCGAAGTCTCTTGGTAAATGCCCTAATTTCTTAAGAAAGAAAGCTAAGCTGCCACTATCTTTAAACGCAGTAATAGCATTTGATAATGCCCCATTGCCTTTAATTTTAAGGTCGTCTATATATTCTTTTGTTAGCATTTCCGAAACCCTTAAGCAAATATATAAAATCTGTATCTCATTATAAACCTTTTGCCATATTAGAGGGAAGTAAATATTTTTGCGATGTGGCCGTTTTGTCTTTGTATGCCGTTATTTATTTGACGTGTAACAATTACTATACGAACTACCGTATTTTCCCGGAAACTATTTAAACTATATCA
>NZ_DAIOFX010000009.1:44126-50395 GCF_036745535.1 Dissulfurispira sp. | reverse complement strand
CCGTAGACTCTCCATTACTTCCTCCTTTTTTTCTTTTGATAAACTCCGGCAAGGCAAAAACATTATCTGTACTTTCCTCTGAACCACCTCCCACTATAATTTGTAGCTCCTAATTAGTAAGCAACAAATATGCCTATGGGGATGATTCAAACGAGCTAATTTTAGATGGTAAATTATAAAAGGGCAGGGTAAGAGAAATTCTGAAAGAAACTGAAATTAAAATTATTAAGGCAAAACACTATGGCAAAATAAGGCAATTATGGCATTTTGCTATACTTCTATATCCGTAGATTTCAGCTTTCTGCGGAGGGTGCTGTAATCTATTCCGAGCATTCGGGCTGCCCTGCTTTTATTGCCTCCGGTGCTATTAAGAACGTTCTGTATGTGCATCCTTTCAACATCAAAGAGCGTCATGCCGGAAGGATATAAATTAATGGTTTCCGGCAGTTGTTCTTTATAATTAGTTATCTCATCAGGAAGGTCTTCTATTCCCACGACATCGTCATCCGATATTGTAATCGCTCTTTCCATGACATTTTCGAGTTCTCTCACGTTGCCTTCCCATTTATATTTTATCAGCATATCCTCTGCGTCTTTGCTGATGCCCGTTATTTTTTGTCCATTTTTGTGGAGAATTTCTTGATAAAATGCCTGATAAGCATGGGGATGTCATCCTTGCGCTCCCTTAAAGGCGGAATCTCTACAGGAATTACATTCAGACGGTAATAGAGATCTTTTCTGAAAGACCCCTTATTTACAGCCTCTTTCAAATCCTCATTTGTGGCTGCAATTATTCGGACATCAACACTTATGGTCTCTTTCCCGCCAAGTCTGATAAAGCTTCGCTCCTGCAAAAATCTGAGAAGCTTTACCTGCATCATTGGGCTTATGCTGCTTACCTCGTCAAGGAATACCGTGCCTCCGTCCGCTGCCTCAAACAATCCGACCTTTCTATTTACAGCTCCTGTAAATGCACCTTTTTCGTAACCAAACAACTCTGATTCAAGGAGTTCATCAGGAAGGGCGCCGCAGTTTATAGGGATAAATTGATTCTTTGACCTTTTGCTGCCGTAATGGATTGCCCTTGCGACAAGCTCCTTCCCAACACCGCTCTCCCCTATGATAAGGACCGTCCCATCGGTGTCCTTAACCTTCTCTATCATGCTGAAGACATGCATCATTGTCGGACTTTTACCGATTATATCTCTCACATATGGAACGCTGTCGAGCTGCTTTTTGAGCCCGATGTTTTCCAGTTTGAGGCTCCTCGTTTCAACAGCCCTTTTGACAACAATCAGCATATGTTCTGGATCGAAGGGCTTGGGTATAAAGTCATATGCCCCTGCCTTTATTGCCTTTACAGCGGATTCAACAGATGAGTAGGCGGTAATGACAATCACTATTATTTCCTTATCTATGGAATGCACCGTTTCTATTACTTTAAACCCGTCCATATCAGGCATCATGAGGTCTGTTATCACAATATCAGCTGGCTCGCCGTTTCTGAGCCTTTCCATTGCATCGTCTGCATTGGGGAATATCTCTACCTTATAGCCTTCGGGCTCAAGAGATCGCTTGAGTATCCTCAACATGGTCTCTTCATCATCAATGGCAATTATCCTGATTGGCCTATCCATTGCTTCTCCAATAGACAATCTTATCATGAATGTGCTTCCATAACCCTTTTGACTTTCCACAATTATCTCTCCACCATGATTCTGGATGATACTATAGCTTATTGCAAGACCCAGGCCAGTCCCCTCCCCAACCCTTTTTGTGGTAAAAAAAGGATAGAAGATTTTATCCTTTATCCCGTCATCCATGCCGCATCCTGTATCGGACACGGCAATCTCAACCCTCCTGCCATCAACAGGCATTGTCTTTATGGTTATAGCGCCTGATGAATCTATGGACTGGATGGAATTTAGAATTATATTCTGCAAAACCTGACTTATCTGCAAGGGGTCTATGTATATATCAGGCATATCAGGATGAAGTTCTTTTCTTATATCAATATCTTTTGAATCGAGACGATTTTGGGCAGCGTTAACGGCATCCTTAATCAGGATACTCAGTGATGTCCTCTCTTTATTCGGCGGCGACTGCCGGGAATATGTAAGAAGGTCTCTGACTATCTTAGAACACCTGTCCGCATCTTTTATTATTGTATCAATATCTTCCCTTAAGTCCTTGTCAGGGATATTTTTCTGCATCAGCCTTGCAATGCCGATTATATTGCCTATGGGATTATTTATTTCATGAGCGACTGCTGCTGCAAATCTTCCGATGGAAGCAAGCCTCTCGGACTGATAGAGTTTTTCTTCCATATCGCGGAGTTTTTCAAGGTTCTCGGCCATTTTATTAAACCCCTCTGACAATTCACCTATCTCATCCTTTGATGCCACATCAAGCCTGTATCCGAACTCGCCTTTTCCAATCCTTTCCGCACCCTCCTTTAATCTGACAATCGGACTTGTCAATCTCCTAAGAATAATAAAAAGAACAAAGATGGATGCGGAAGAAATGCCGAAGATAAGCACAAAAATGGTCAGGTGCACCTTTGAAATCATTTCCGGCAGGATATCCCTTTGCAAAATCAGCACATTGCCTATTGCATTGCCGTACACATCGGACAGCGAAAATCCCGTCGGGAGATACTCGATGCCCGCTATATTTAATGCATTTGACTTAAAATCAACATATGCCGATTGTTTTAATCCGGTCAGCGTAGCAGAGACTATTCTTTCCTTATTGTCCAGAATCAGAATTTCTGTATTGCTCAATTGCCTTATCTTTAAAAGCAGCGAGTCGTCAAGCAGTATGCCGGATGTAATGGTTCCGATAATCTGGTTTTCGTTGTAGTAAATTGGAGCGGATGCCTTAATGACAAATCCTTTTTCTGTAAGCTCGATACCGGATGTGACTTTGCCGCTGAGTGCATTCCTTATAAGCGGGTCGGCAGATCTGTCTTTACCGTATTTTTTAGGGGCTTCAGCAGCAACAACAAGACGGCCAAGAGCGTCTCCAATCTCTACTGAGCTGACATCAAAGGATTTATAAAGACGCCTCACTGCCCTCAATGGATGCTCCCTCTCCCCTGCAAGCTCGGTATGGTAGAAAAGCGTATCCTTTATCTCCCTGTCGTTGCTGAAGAGTCTTGTATAATTTGTTACTTTGCTCTCGTAATCTTCAAAAAGTTTTATTACCAGATTTTTCACGCTCATCAGGTGGCCTTGTTGTTGTTTTATAAGGGCGTCTTTTATCAGATATGCAATAGCAGGAAGTATCGTTACTATTACAAGCATTATTGTCAAGACAACAATAGAGGTTATCTTATGTCTGATTGAAAGCATCTTCCACACATATTTCATTTTATCCTCGCAAATCTCTTCCCTATAATAGCCTGCCCCTCGTCACTGACAATAAAATCTATAAACTTCTTTGTCCAGCCCACGGGCCGTCCCTTAGTGATAATGTAAAGGTCTCCTGTAATCAGATATAGCCCCTTCTCGGTATTTTTAGGGGTGGAAGAGACGCCGTTTACGGTTATCATCTTTACATTTGCCTTCTCGGCAAATATCCTGCTCGTAACACCTATGGCGTTGGGGAATCGCTCTACATATTCAACTACCTCCATATCCGTTTTAACGACTATCGCCTTTCCGGCAACAGCGCCTTTAATGCCGAGCGCTTTTCTTACTGGCTCGTCCATATCCCTGCAGTGGTCCCTGTATATTAAAGCGATTGGTTTATCTATTCCACCGACCTCTTTCCATTTAGCGATACGTCCATTATGAATGTCGGATATCTGCTTCAGGGTTAGGTCGTTCAGAGGGTTTTGAGGGTGCACGATAACAGCCTTTATATCTACAGCAACCCTATGGGACATTAGACTGTTCTTCTTTGCCGTTTCAGGTTTGAGAGGACAGCATATGCCGCCCATTTCATATCTGTTTTTCAAAACAACCGCGATGCCGTCTGCGCATCCGCCGCCTTTCACAAAAACACGAACACCGTATTTCTTTTGAAATGCCTTTGCCAGATCCTCAAGGGCGCCGTGTGCAAGGATATGCGTTCCCTGATAGCCAAATTCAACTGCATAGGAATAGGGAGCTATGGTAAAAATCAGACATAAGAGGCAGAGTAATGATTTTTAAAACAAATATCTCATTGTTTCCTATTATAATACATAAGAGTGAGAAGCAATAATAAAGATTCTGGAGCAATAGCTTATGACACCAAAACATAAGAGAGAAGAAAGAAAGCCCAAAAAGGGCGTATACCTTCTGCCCAACACTATAACCCTCTGCGGGATGTTCGCGGGCTTTTACGCGATACTTTCCGCGATAAACGGCAATTTCCTTCACGCGGCATGGGCAATAGTAATTGCAAACATATTTGACGGACTTGACGGCTGGATTGCGAGATTGACAAACACTACAACGCGCTTTGGCATAGAGCTTGACTCCCTTTCAGACCTTGTAGCCTTTGGCGTTGCTCCAGCAGTGATGATGTATAAGTGGTCTCTCATTCCATTCGGCAGGTTGGGATGGGCTGCTGCATTTCTGTTCGTTGCGTGCGGGGCATTGAGGCTTGCAAGATTCAATGTGCAGACAGGCTCCCCTGGGTCAAAGGCATTTAAAGGCATGCCGATTCCTGGAGCAGCGACAGTCCTGGCTTCAATTGTTATATTTTACTATGAATTCTGGACTGGACTGCCTGGAAAGAATATTTTATTTTTGGCAATCACAATCCTGCTTTCTTTATTAATGGTCAGCACCCTTCGCTATCATGGACTTAAAGAGATTGATTTCAGGGAGAGAAAACCGTTCTGGGTTTTAATAGTATTCGTCTTAGTCCTTTTTGTTTTACTAATACATCCTTCAACCGCAATATTCATCTTTGCAATGGCATATCTCATTTGGGGTATAATTGAGAATATCGTTCTTCTCGTAAAGAAAGGAAGGACAAGGCACGAGGTAGAACCAGAAGGGCATACAGAACAAAAATGAGAATTATAAAGATATTCGATACGACATTAAGAGATGGCGAACAGTCACCCGGCGCATCCATGAATGTGGATGAAAAAATTCAGGTGGCAAAACAGCTCGTGAAGCTGGGCGTGGATATTATAGAGGCAGGGTTTCCCATTGCATCGCCAGGAGACTTTGAAGCAGTCAAAAGGGTTGCAACAGATGTAAAAGGCGCTACCATTGCAGGCCTCGCAAGGGCAAGGAACGAAGATATCGACAGGGCAGGAGAGGCATTGAAGCCTGCCGAGTCAAAAAGAATCCATACATTCATAGCCACTTCAGACATACATCTGCAGCATAAATTAAGGATGTCGAGGGAGGCTGTTATCGAGGCTGCCATTAATGCCGTAAAAAGGGCACGGCAGTATACGGATGATGTAGAGTTTTCGGCAGAGGATGCTACAAGGTCTGATTGGGACTATCTCTGCAAAATAATAGAAGAGGTTATAAAAGCAGGCGCAGGAACGGTTAATATCCCCGATACCGTAGGTTACACAGTGCCGCAGGAATACGGAGAACTCATGGAATATTTGATGAACAATGTTCCCAATATCGATAAAGCGGTAATCTCTGTGCACTGCCATAATGACCTTGGCCTTGCTGTTGCCAACTCCCTTACTGCAATCCTTAAGGGCGCAGGACAGGTGGAGTGCACCATCAACGGCATTGGCGAAAGGGCAGGAAATGCGTCTATGGAAGAGATTGTGATGGCATTGAAGACAAGGCCGAAGTTTTACAACGCAGACACAAAGATAGTGACACAGGAGATATACAAGACAAGCCGCCTTGTTTCAAAGATAACAGGAATGGTTGTCCAGCCTAACAAGGCAATAGTGGGTGAAAATGCATTTGCCCATGAGGCAGGAATACACCAGGACGGCCTGCTCAAGGAGAGGTCAACATACGAGATTATGAAGCCGGAGGATGTTGGAATCCCGAAATCAAAGCTCGTCCTCGGAAAACATTCGGGAAGACATGCATTCAAGGCGCGCCTTCAGGAGCTTGGATATGATCTGGCAGAGGAAGAACTCAATCGTGCATTTGAAAAATTCAAGCACCTTGCAGACCAGAAAAAATATATATTCGATGAGGATATAGAGACACTTGTCTCGGAAGAGGTGTCAAAGACGCCCGAGATATACAGCCTCGTTGACCTGTCGATTACAAGCGGCGTTAATGTAAAGCCTACAGCAGCCCTTAAGCTGAGGGTCAACGACAATATTGTCGAAAAAATGG
>NZ_DAIOFX010000009.1:0-44026 GCF_036745535.1 Dissulfurispira sp. | reverse complement strand
AGGGTCAACGACAATATTGTCGAAAAAATGGAGCATGGCGACGGCCCTGTTGATGCTGTCTATAAGGCTATTGCATCCCTTACCAATACAAAAAGCAATCTTCTGAAATTCGAGGTAAAAAGTGTAACCGGCGGAATGGACGCACTCGGAGAGGTAGTCGTTTCCCTTGAAGAGGACGGCCGTACAGTAAGGGGACATGGGGCTGATACAGACATAATCGTTGCCGCTGCAAAGGCGTATATTAACGCTTTGAACAAACTCGCCGCAAGAAAGAGATAAGTTTCTTTCCAGAGCTTCAGTGCCTCATCATGCCTCTTTTTGTCTGTTTCTGAACTCATTCCATGAACTGCAGAATCTTTCCATAGACGCTCCTGCACCTTCAAGAAACTCTATCCTCGCTTCTATCGTTTCCATCGAGTGTTTCAGTTCGCTGATTATGCCGTCAAAGATCGATTTATAGCTATTGATAACCCTCTCCATCTCCTCTGATACATCATTGCTTAAGGCATCGAGATGCATGTCTATATGGGACAATAATTCCGTATTTTGCTCGGATATCCATTTTTGCATGGACTCCTCCAGATTTTTCTTGATCAAAAAAGTGCCTTTTTCAGTTTTATATCATCGAATTTAAATTTTCCTGTCTTCTGATTTATCCGCCCCAACGAAAAGATCAACAATAATGCGCCCATTAAACCCCTCTTCCTCGAAAGTCTGCCCTTAAAAAGGTGGGGGTAGAATGTGCTGTCAAATTTCAGGGCTATCCGAGGGAAGTCAAAACTACTGAAAGATGGCTGGAGTTTAGGCAGTGCTATATGTATATTCTGACTCTCCGCATCTTTCACATACTCATTATACTCCATTACCTTTGACTGCATTAGTCTGTTTTGTTCCTGAACGGCCTTTTCCTTTTCGGATATATCGCTGTTTATATACTTTTCATACTTGCCCATTACCTGGAGATAGTTTTTCTCCACCGAACCCCTTTTTATTTCACCGGATATCTCATCAACTGCACGCAGATTATTGCCGTTTTGCAATAAAATCAGTTCATCGTTGGAAAGGGATGTCAGAACCTTTGTCAATCGCTTCATAATATTGTTTATATTCCCGTTGATTATGAGCAGCATGGACTTATGGGCAAGGTTAATATCCCTTTTCCATGCTGCCCGTATCTTTGGCAAATGCAGCCCTTTCCTTCATTGCTCCGGTGACTTCCTCATAAAATTGCCTTATGCCGGACATCTCCTTCTCAAGCTGTTCCCTCTTCTCCCCGAGTTTTACTATCTGACTGGAAATAGTGTCCTTTGTTCCTGCAAGCCTCCGATCTATGAGGGACACCTTTTGTTTAAACATTTCGATAGATGCCTTTTCCACTGCAATATAGTTTATGTATTTTATGAGCTGCTCAACCCCGCTTTTTTTCCATGAGGGTTTTCAGGGTTGCCCCCTCCCTGCCGTGAAACCACAATAGATTTCTTATCTGGTTGTCGATGAAAGACAGGGTTGTCATCTCTTCCATTCCCTGATACCGCTTCAGAGAGGCATTCAGGCATTCACGCAGCATGTATCCATCATCTGTATCCAGACCCGCACATTCCTTGATGCGGAGTGCCTTCTGCGAGTAAAAATACTGCAGTGCCGAAATGCCCAGTACGATAAATCTCCTGTAGCTCAATCCCTTTAGTTTAGAACGCAGAAAATCTATAAACCGCACTGCAGACTTCTTCTCTTCGCTCAAATACATGAGGTCCAGTTTATTGACTACGACTATAAAGGAGTAGATCTTGTTGTGCTCCTCAAATGCGGCCTTTATATCTCTGAAGAAATCCTCCTCGCTCTTTGTGAGGTGTTTTGCATAATCCACGATAAAAACCACCACATCTGCTTCTCCGATCCATTTGTAAGCAACTCTTTTATGGTCGCTTCCTGCCAGATCAGGACCAGGAGTATCTATAATCGTATAGCTGCACAGGCTATCGGCATTGGGCACATAGCGGATCTCCATATCATCGAGGATATAGCCGCTCTTTTTATCGGCATGTGCACTTCTGAATTCATCGAGAATGTATTCCTTTATTTCGAACGGATTCTTAAAAAATCATCTGCTGGCCATGATAATTCAACGATATGGTGCTGTCTACGCTCTTTCTGTATATGCAGGAATTGAATGTGGGAAGCTCGGCACTGGCAGGAGCATACTCCTCGCCAAGGAGGCAATTCACTATTACGCTCTTGCCTGATTTTTTCAGAGCCATAATGGCCACCTTCAGGTCTTTTCCGTGTATATCCACGAGCATATCCCCGATATCGGACAGGGTCTTTATAACAATATCCCTGTCTTCTTTAATTGCCCGGTTGCTCTGCTTAAGACTTATCTGCTCTTTTGCCTTCTCCAGATTCCCCTTTAAGTCATCGAATATCTCACCGAAAAACTCCATTTCCCTTCTATCGGACTCTTCATTCTTGAGCATTACTTCCATGTCTATATCGAGATAGAGCATCTGCTGGATTATCTCGCTTAATATATCTTTATCTTCGGTATCCAGCACAAGACTGTAGTCAGGCATTTCTTTCTCGTCAATGTAACTTATCAATTCGCTGAGGCTTTGCGGCATGAACACTGCTTTACCTGTAGGCTTATGTTTCAGGTAAGTCTCAAAATCGAATACTATTTCCCTTGCCACCTTGATCTTATGGATGGAATTTCCGTCGGCGCCTGAATTATCCATGAATTGAAAGACAGGAATCTCGTCCTGGAGTATTACTTTTCTGTTCAATAAAGGGGAGACAGCTTCCCTGCTGGATCTTTTCTGGGTATACAGCGCTCCTTTTATTTTAAGGACATCCATATCTTATCCCCCGGCTATCGACTCAATTATACATCATAAAAATGAGTCTAACAATTCTCCACAGAATCCCCTTGTCAATATGCCTTTTATAAGGATATAATAATTTCCATTTTTTTTGCGGAAACGATTAACTTTCAGGAGGATACATGACTATTACCGAGAAGATACTTGCGGCACACATAGGGAAAAAGGCGGTTTCTGCCGGCGAATTAATAAATGCAAGGGTTGACCTCATCCTTGCAAATGACATTACCGCACCTATCGCAATACAGGAATTTAAAAAGATAGGGGCAAAGGATGTATTCGACAAAGACAGGGTGGCATTTATCCCCGACCACTTCACGCCTCAGAAAGATATAAAGGCTGCGGAACAATGCAAGATGCTGAGGGAATTCTCAAAGGATTACCATCTCGGTCTCTATTTTGAAATAGGAAGGATGGGTGTTGAGCATGCATTACTGCCTGAACAGGGTCTTGTCGTTCCCGGCGATTTAGTCATCGGCGCTGACAGCCATACATGCACTTACGGCGCTCTGGGCGCCTTTGCGACAGGCGTAGGCTCAACGGATGTGGCCGCTGCTATGGCAACAGGCGAATGCTGGTTCAAAGTCCCCGAATCAATGAAATTCATTTACTATGGAAAACTCAATAAATGGGTTGGAGGCAAGGATTTAATTCTTCATACAATAGGCGACATCGGTGTTGACGGTGCATTATACAGGGCAATGGAATTTGAAGGGGAGACCATCAGGAATCTGCCCATGTACGGAAGGCTCACAATGTGCAACATGGCAATAGAGGCTGGAGGCAAGAGCGGCATAATCGTTCCTGACAGCATAACAGAGGAATATGTAAAAAGCAGAGCAAAGAGACCGTATAAATTTTATACTTCTGATGCAGACGCAAAATATGTGGAAATCAGAGAATACGACTGCTCAAAGATACCTTTAACAGTTTCATGCCCTCACCTTCCTTCAAATACAAGACCTGCAGCCGAATTATTCGAAATCACCATAGACCAGGTAGTTGTCGGCTCATGCACCAATGGAAGGCTCGAAGATTTAAGGGAGGCTGCACAAATTATTAAAGGCAGAAAGGTGAATCCAAATGTGAGGATGATCGTCATCCCTGCAACACAGCAGATATACAAAGATGCAATGAAAGAAGGGCTGCTCGATATATTCATAGATGCAGAGGCGGTTGTCTCAACGCCGACATGCGGGCCATGCCTCGGCGGACACATGGGAATCCTCGCAAAGGGCGAAAGGGCTCTGGCAACAACAAACAGAAACTTTGTGGGAAGAATGGGACACCCCGAAAGTGAGGTGTATCTATCAAACCCGGCAGTGGCAGCAGCAACGGCAGTGCTGGGAAGGATCGGAGTGCCAGAGGAACTGGGGCTGTAAAATAGGTTATAATGGAGAAATGAAAGAGCCTGTCAGATACCTTGAAAATGCAAAAGAATTATTACACAAGTCTCCAATTGAGGGGAATCGCTATGCTAACGAAAAATATGTTAAGTCAGCCTGTGGTGTGGCATATCTCGGCGTATTGAAGGCTATTGAAGAGCATCTTCTCAAAAAAGGACTGACAAAAAAAGAATTACAAAAAAAGTTGAAGAATACCGCAAGGCACTCCAAAAATATATTTCAGTTCATAACGGCAAACTTTTAAAAGAGTTTGACGATCTCTATGACGAACTCCACATTGCAGGCTATTACCGCGGCATGCTGCACAGGGTTGACGTCGTTAAAGGGGCGCTTAAAGGCGCTAAAGAGTTTATAGAGAAGTTGAAATAAAGGGGTGCAAATGTCCGCTGTCCCATAAAACGCTTGTCAGTCTGTACGGTTTTCGAGGATTTAAATGGTCGTTGTCCCTCTTCATGAAGAACTGCTTGAACACCGTTTATAAAATGTTTTATCCTTCGGGAAACGCATGGCGCATGAGATCAAATTAAAAATCTACTACGAAGATACCGATGCTGGAGGCGTAGTTTATTACGCAAACTATCTCCGCTACATGGAGCGGGCGAGGACGGAGTTCCTTGCGGACAAGGGCATCAATATAGCTGAAATGCATAATCAGGGCTATTTCTTTGTAGTAACCCACGTCGATATTCATTACAAAAGATCCGCCAGGCTCGGGGATGTCATCACTATAACAACCGGAATCACGGAACTCAAAAATGCCTCGATGACCATAAAACACCGGGTTCTTAAAGACGATACGCTGATTGCAGAAGCGCTGGTAACCCTTGCCTGCATAGACAGAAACGGCAAGCCGACCCGCTTTCCCGAAAACTTTAGAAGTTTAAGACAAATTGGGACAACGCCGTTAACTGGGTTTTCAAAGTGTAAAAACAAAGCCCTTATGATAAAATAAGGCAAAAGCAAGGCGCATATGACAATAGACAATAAACTAAAACAACTTGGCATCACGATTCCTGAGGCTCCGAAGCCTCTTGGCTCTTATGTGCCGTGCGGCCCAAAGAGAAAAGCAATTGCATATAAGGGCCTAATCTATTTGGTTTTAGAAGATTACAGCAAAGCGGCTGAGAATCTACGTAAAGCAATAGACTCTTTTCCTAATGCAACACTTAAATATCACCTTGCTGTAGCCCTATATAAAAAGAAAGACTATAAGGAGGCGTTAGAAAATTGCAGGGCAAGTAAAGATAATATGCTTCTTTTTAAAGATACAGGCTTCGGAAATATCTCATGTTCTGATTCGTTTATTGAAGAACTTGAGAAGATTGTAATGCTTGGGCCTGAAACTAAAAAAATACCAAGACTAAAAGTAATGACAGGCGATAAAATATAAATGAATTGTCCTCAAGGATGTCACATGCAAGATTCGTCAAATGTATGTATTAGAAATTATAACAGGAGAAACGATGAGTAATTTAAATACGCAGTAGCATAAAAGACAATGTTATGGGATGAGGAGGCATAAAGAAATGGAAACAATAAGGGGCGTCGCAAGTAAGGTCAGGAATACTATTGACGTCAGTGGCGGTGATGTAACAACAACAACACATATCTGCATATTTCAGCTTGATGGGAGGACAGTGAAAGTTAAGTCCAGCGAACCACCAATTATTAATGAAGGTGATAACGTTATTGTAGCAGGGAATAGCAGTGGAGGAGTCTTCTATGCATTTGCATACCGGAATCTTACCTCTCACACTGAAGGGAACGAAGGATATTTTTTAATGTTCCTATTCGGAGTCATCTTTCCGGTAGCAAGCGTTATGATTTTTAGCACCTTTTCAAATCCATTCTTCGGCATTTTGCCGAAAATCATTGCTTCAGTTTTTCTATTAGCTGGCCTGTATATGCTATTCCGTGGTATCCGGGTTTTGCAGGCAGTAAAACTATTGAAGGAGAGTTAGCACTGCAACAAAGCAGCTATGGTCATTGACAGATAGCAATAATAAACCGTTGGAGGAGAGACTATGAGAAATTTATTAGTAGTAGTTTTAATGCTGTTTTTCCCATGTCTTGCGATTGCTGAGCCTTCACCCTTTGGACTTGAAATCGGCAAGGCTACGATTAGTGATGTGAAAGCAAAATACAAAGCCAAATTTGTCGGAATCAATCGGTATAGTAACGGTGAAATGTATGACCTCGATGTAGCTGGACTATCTTTTGACGGCCTTCAAAGCTGCCGCATTATTTTTAGCAAGGACGGGAAGCTACTTGCAGTTTTGACCACTCTGCCAAAAGAAAAATTCGATTACCTCTTTAAGATCTTAAAGGGTAAGTATCGACTTGTCAATTCAAATATCCCATTTGTAGGAGATAGGTCAGCCAAGTTTTTAGACGGTAACACAGAAGTAACACTCGATGCACCTCATTTGAGTTTTACGATGGAGATGAATTATATCCATAAAGAATTAATGAAAACGTACAGAGACCAAAGCTCTAAGGAGCAACAGAAAAAGAAACAAAAAGAGGCGTCACAGCTTTAATCTAAGGAGAAGAAAATGACAAAGCAAGTTATAGTTATAGGCAAGACTATCATAGCTTTAACCGTATCTGTTTTGGTTGGTATAGCCTTTGCGGAGTGTCCTCTCGAAAAGGTTGCGATTACAAAATCAGGTGTTTATAGAGCTGTAAATCCTGATAAATACAATGAAATGGATACAGCCATCAAGAATAACGACCAGAGCAAACTTAAAGCTTTGATAGCAGAAAAATCGGTATCAGGGATACCATCAGGGAAGAAAGTATGCGTATTGGAAAAATCATTTTACTGGTACCGCACGAAAATTGATGTACCTGGGTTTGAAGTTTCCTATTGGGTTCAAGATGATGCAATTACTGAAGTCAAATAAGTGCCCATAACCAATCAAATCACCGAATCGGCGGGAAACGGCCCGCCTCTCGGTGATTTCCAGCGCGGAGGTTTTTATTTGCCCAAGACAGTAGATTTTGTGGTCATTTTTGATGACGGAGCAAGAAAGCGCCACTATCACGAAACAGAAAGGGGCAAGGTTACATATTTTGCTGTACAATTAGAGCTAAGGGTTAAGGATGAGTGGAGAGTAGCGGTAAGATATGACTGTTCCCACGAGTTCGCTCATATGGACAAATATAATGCGCACGGCAATCAGACAAAGATAAGGTTAGATCTCAGCTATGAGAGCGCTTTAACATACGGGGATTGGGATATCAATGAAAATTGGTTAAAATATAAACAAGAGTTTTTAAAAGGAGTAAGCGATGGGTAACTACACTAATTTTTTGGCAATGATTTCAACAGAATTCCATAGATATTTGATGGAAAATGAAAATTTTGCAGATAAGATACCTGCTAATGCCATGATTATATTCCAAGTCGAAGGAGAAGACGATTTTAATAAATGGCATGAAGAGACATCATTGAGAAATCGAGAAGCAGACCAGCCGGTAGTTTATGTATATGTAAAAAAATGGAGAAAGCACTCCTCTATCGAAGAAATCAGTCTGGCAGGGGCTGCAGCATAACAACAACCACGCTATGAGCATAGAAGACAAAATTAAAAAACTTGGCATCACGATTCCTGAGGCTCCGAAGCCTCTTGGCTCTTATGTGCCGTGCGTTCAGACAGGCAATCTCCTATTCATTAGCGGCATGTTGCCATTGAGAGAAGGTAAACTTTTAAGGACTGGAAGGGTCGGGGAATCCGTATCTTTGCAGGATGCGCAGGAAGATGCAAGACAATGTGTTATAAACGCCCTGTCAGTCCTGAGATTCCATCTTGGAAGTCTCGATAAAATCAAGAGGTGCGTTAAATTGAACGGTTATGTTGCATCTGCTCCTGACTTTACAGAACAGCCGAAGGTCTTAAATGCTGCATCCGATTTGTTGTTCGAAATATTCGGCGAGGCAGGCAGACATGCACGTGCAGCAGTCGGCGTCTCCGTGCTTCCTCTAAACTCGCCTATAGAGATAGATTTTATTTTTGAAGTGATTTAAATCAAACCAAGCTCTTTTAACTGTTTCACCATCTCATCGAATTCAGGACGAAACCTGTATCCAAGCGCAACTATGGCCTCATACGGTTCCATCGATGCAGTTGGGTCGGCTAAAGACAAATACTTATCGAATACTGCATTAAAGGCATTTCTTTTCGGGATAACAAAGTAATTGTCCTCAAAGGTAGCAGAAATCTTAAAGGCAATATCTTCTATCTCAGGCATTTTCCATTCCTCCTCATATTTAGTTTTTTCCTAAGTTGAACGATTTTAATCTAAAAATATATGCCAGGTGCTGCCGAGGACTTTTTAAAGTCTTTAAGCAGTGCCTGACATATATAAAATCGCTTAACATAGGTATTATACATTCATAGCCTCTAAATACTCATTCCATAGTTTTTCTTCCGATATGTCTGTATCTATAAAATCCCACGGCAGTATTTCATTAAAGTCTTTCTTTCTGAATATATAAAAATCTATATTTACCCCTGCCTCGGAACATGCAGCTTTATAGTCGTCTGTCTTAACCATTGCCTTCAAAACCCTAAATACCCTCCTGTCACCCATAGAAAAAAGCCCCTGCATATGTGCATACTTCGGCACATCGTGAAAGACCTTAATACCTTTCTCATCCCTCAATTCTTTCTTAATAAACTTCAGCTTTTCTTTCACAGAATCAAGCCTCTCCATAGGATGCCATTGAAATGGAGTAAACGGCTTTGGAACAAATGTACTGATGCTCAATATTATATTTCCCTTGTTCGAAATTCTCCTCACTTTTTTTACAATCTCAACAATCCCTGAGACGTCTTCATCCGTCTCTGTTGGAAGCCCGATTATGAAATAAAGCCTCAGATTCTCTATCCCTGCATTTAATATGAGTTTCGATGTGTCAAGAATGTCATTTTCCGTAATCTTTTTATTGACAACCCTTCTCATCCGCTCTGTGCCGGCTTCCGGAGCAATAGACACACTCTTGTGCCCCTTGAGAAGCTCAACAAGCTCAGCACTCTTTTCACTTGCACGCAAAGAGGTTATGGAGAAATCAACACCATCGATGCATAAGACATCTTTGATGTGCGCATAATCCGTTAAGGACGGGCCGATTAATCCTATTTTTGGAGTAATCTCCTTTGCCCTTTCTATTTCCACTGTAATGGTATCCAGATCCTTTTTCCGTGTAGGGTTGTAAATATGACCCACAAGGCAGAACCTGCATTTCCACGGGCATCCCCTCATAGCCTCGACAAGGTACATCTCTGAAAATTCGGCTTCAGGAGTGATGATTGTGGTTGTTATAGGAGAAATGGATAAATCTTTAATGTATCTCCTCTTTATTTTTTCAGGTGCATTATTAATGGGAACCCTTTTTAATATTGTTCCGTCATTGTTGTAATCGGTCTGATAAAATTCAGGAATATAAAGACCTTCAATATTTAATGGGTCTTTTTTCATTTCATCCCTTGTCCCTTGACCCCCGTGGGTCTTCGACTTGTCCCTTAACCTCTCCAGAAACTCATTCAGCGATTCCTCTGCCTCGCCAATAAAGATAACATCAAAGATTGGAGCTATGGGCTCTGGATTGAAGAAACAGCAGACTCCTCCTGCAATCAGGAGGGGATGATATTCGTTTCTTTCTGATGAACTGAAAGGAATTTTAGCAATATCGAGTATCTTTAAAATATTCGGATAGTCATTTTCAAAGGAGATAGAAAATGCAACCATATCGAATCTGTTTAACGGCCTTTTGGATTCAAGGGAAAATACAGGTGTCTCTGTCCTTATATATTCTTCGATATCCCTTTCATCAGGCAGAAATGCCCTTTCGCAAACAACATCATCTCTTCTATTGAGAAGGCCGTAAATGCCCTGAAATCCAAGGTTCGACATGCCAACATGATATGTATTGGGATAAACGAGGCATATATTTATCTTCCCGCCGGGGTCTTTAAAGATAGTGCCTTTTTCCTTTGAAAGAAGATCGTCAGCTTTTTCGATGAGCTTGCGGTTCACTCAACTATTATTCCCCCATCTTCTTCCTCAAAAAAGTCGGTATGTCATAAATATCTTCCTGCGGAAGGATGGATTTGTTTAAAACAGGACTCTGTTCTTCCTGCGGTTGTTCCTGGAAATTTAGAAGACTCCTCTCAGGCTCTTTATCCTGTGTATCTTCTGCAATGGCTTCCATATCTTTGGCCATATCCTTGGCCATATCTTTGGCCGGCTCTCTGGTAGGCTCTTTTACAGGATTCTGTTCAACAGGGCTTTGCTCCTTTGAAGGCATATCTATGCTCTTGGACAATACCCTCCCTGAGCCTTTAAGGTTTATAGGGTCTTTCGTGGGCATCCATTTCTTGACCTGCGGCAGCTCTGCCTTTTCCACCCTGTCCTCAAGTCCCGTGGCAATAACTGTTACCCTCACATCATCCTCCATGTCGGGATTTATAACAGCGCCAAGGATAATGTTTGCATCATCATGGGCAGAGTCATAAATCAGTGACGAGGCCTCCTGAACAGCATCTATGGACATATTGAGCCCGCCTGTTATGTTTATGAGTATGCCCTTTGCGCCTTCTATGGAAGATTCTTCAAGAAGGGGATTGGATATCGCCCTCTTTGCTGCATCAAATGCTCCTCCCTCGCCGCTTCCTGTCCCCATACCGATAACAGCCCTTCCTGCATTTTCCATTATTGATTTCACATCTGCAAAATCGAGGTTTATAAGACCGGGGATGAGTATCAAATCCGATATGCCCTGTATTGCCTGCCTTAAGACATCATTTGCTATAGAAAAGGATTTAAGCAACGGGGTGCCCTTTTCAACAACAAGGTGGATCCTGTCATTTGGGATAACGATCAAGGTATCCACATACTTCTTAATCTCCCTTATGCCTTCCTCTGCATTTATTGCCCTTTTCCTGCCTTCATAATAAAAAGGCTTTGTCACTACTGCAACCGTAAGGATACCCATCTCCCTTGCAATATTTGCAATGACAGGTGCTGCGCCAGTGCCTGTCCCGCCGCCCATGCCTGCCGTGATGAAGACCATGTCTGCCCCTTCTATGCATCCTGACAGAGAGTCCTTATCCTCAATGGCTGCCTGCCTGCCGATAACAGGGTTGGAGCCTGCTCCAAGCCCTTTTGTAAGGCTTGTGCCTATCTTTACCTTCACAGGCGCAAGGGATGCATCGAGATGCTGGCTGTCCGTATTAACAGTGATGAACTCCACGCCGTAGAGGTTCGCTGCAACCATGCTGTTTATGGCATTGGTGCCCCCGCCTCCGACACCTATCACCTTTATCTTTGCAACCAGTCTCCCTACATCTTCCAGCTCAAACATGATTACCTCCTGCCCGCTATTTTCTTAAACCATCCTGTCATCTTATTTAAAACCCTGCTAAACAGATCAGAAGAAAAGCCACCTCTTTCGGAAGGCATTACAGACCCGATACCGTACAGCACGAGTCCTATACCTGTGGCATACATTGGATTGTTGAATTCTCCCTTCAGCACATGCATTCCATGACCATCCCCAGAAAAATTCTGATGAGAAAAATTCTGATGCGACAAATGCGGATACCCTATCCGAACAGGCATGGATAAGATCGCCTCTGCCATCCTGTCAAAGCCCGAAAGCAATGAAGACCCTCCTGTAAGAACAACGCCGGACACGGCAATGCCGTTATTATGCACGGCATGTATCTCCTGTCTGACAAGCTCGAGAAGCTCTTCGCATCTCGGCTGGAGTATCTCCGTAATATACTTCCGGGGTATTCCCCTCACCTGTCCGTCAATAGCCACAACATCTACTTCGGCATTGTCGATCTCTGGGACGATAGAGCCGTATCTTTTTTTAACACGCTCTGCCTCGTTAAAAGGCAGCCTCAGTCCAACCGATATGTCGTTTGTAAAGTGATTGCCTCCTATGCCCAATACTGCCGTATGCCTCAGCCATCCCTCTCTGTAAATGGCAATGTCGGTTGTCCCACCGCCGATATCCACAAGGGCTATACCCATGTCCCTCTCATCGTTGTTCAATGTCGCTTCTGCAGATGCAAGGGGCTGAAGGACTATATCCACGACCTCGAGCCCGGCCCTTTCACAGCATTTCAGGAGATTCTGTACGGATGCAACAGCACCTGTAACGATATAAACCTTTACCTCCAGCCTGACGCCGGCCATGCCAACAGGGTCTTTTATCCCATCCTGTCCGTCGAGGATGAAATCAGTGGGAAGGACATGGAGTATTTCCCGGTCAAGGGGCACATACACGGCACTTGCAGAATCTATGGCCCTTTCCACATCCTCGCTCGTTACTTCCTTGCCCTTTATGCCCACAGCACCGTAACTGCTGAAACTCTTTATATGGCTTCCTGCAATGCCTACATACACCTCCCTGACGCTGATGCCTGTCTGCTCCTCGACATCAGAGACAGTCTTCTTTATGGAATTCGCCGTAGCCTCGATATCGATCACAACGCCTTTTCTAAGGCCGTTGGACGGGTGCGAACTCACAGAGAGCATATTTATTCCATCTTCCGTAACCTCTCCTGCAATAGCGCATATCTTTGTCGTGCCTACATCGAGTCCGACAATAACACTGCTATTTCTCTTTCTCTTCTCTGCTGCCATTTCTCATTCCCCTTCGACGCTGCCTACTGGCTTCACTATTATCTTATTTGCGAACCGCAGGTCTATATATTCAACAGACATATTCCGCTTTTCTATCTCGTCCCTCACAAATTCAAGCCGCTCCAGTTTTTTATCGAAATCGCCGGCGCCAATCTTTATGGATATGTTATCGAGCTTTAATGTAATGTCTTCAGGCCTCTGCCCTGTTATTTCGATAGCGCCGTCGTAAGATACAACCCTTCTGCTATGAAGCACATCCACAAACCTGACTGCTTCCAGATATGCCTCTCTATTGTTCTTATAGTCGATATCTTTAATAACCGGAAGGAACAGGACTGTTCCTTCCTTCATAGGTTCGAGTATGTTCCCTTCCCTGTCTATAAGATACGGCCTGCCTGCTATGCTCAGGATGGCAACAGGGACCGCCTCTGTCACATTTATCAGCACCCTTCCTGAAAGCTCTTTTTTAATGACTGCATCCCTTATCCACAGAGATGACTTGAGCCTCTTGTAAAGCTCCTTTCCAGAAATGCCGAAAAGTTTGTCTCCCTTCTCGATATTGATCAACGACTTCAGCTCATCGTTTTTAAGGTAATGGTTCCCCTCGAAGGCTATATCCCTGACCAGCATGTGGTTTTTGATTAAAAAATATGCAGCAGAAAAGGCAATAACAAAAATCAAAAAAAGAAAGACAACGAATTTTATCTTCTTACTTTCCTTTTTCCTCTGCAATGACCTCAGGTTTCTCCTGTTTATGTTCATGGCCTTAATCTTTGTCTAACAATGTCTGCTTCAATATCTCCTCTATTAGATCGGGAAACTCGAGTCCCGTGAGTTTTGCTATCTTCGGCAAAAGGCTCGTCTCTGTCATTCCGGGTATTGTATTTACCTCGAGGATATACGGCTCATTGGATTCATCGAGGATGAAATCAACCCTTGTGGCGCCTTTACAGTCGAGGGCATTATGCGCCTTCAGAGCAACATCCTTAAGCGTTTCATAAGCATAATCGTCAATCTCCGGAGGCAGTATGTATTGCGTAAGACCAGGCGTATATTTCGCTTCGTAACTGTAAAACTCCTTTGACGGCCTCACCTCAACGCCTCCAAGAACGGTCTGTCCCAAAACGCCTATCTGTATCTCTTTGCCACTTATGTATTTCTCAATAATTATTTTCCTGCCGTATGAAAATGCACTCTGCACTGCATCGTCTATATCTTCCTCTCCCTTCACGATATTTACGCCTATGCTCGAGCCTTCTGCAACAGGCTTTACAACCCACGGCAGAGGGAAATCGACAACAGCGGTTATCAATTGAGGATTTATCCTTTCACCTAACTGCTCTCTGTTTACAACTACAAAAGGCGATACAGGAATATCATGATAAAGGAATATCTTCTTTGATGCCTCCTTGTCCATGGCAAGGGCAGATGACAGAACACCTGAGCCTGTATATGGAATCCCCATCACCTCAAGGAGACCCTGTATAGCGCCGTTTTCACCGTGCCCGCCGTGTAGCGCCAGAAAGGCTATTTCGATATTTTCCCTCTTTAAGTCCTCGCAGATATTGTCAGATACATCTATAAAAACAGCATCATAGCCGAGGTTCAGCAATGCCTTATAAATGGCATTGCCGCTTTTAAGGGAAACCTCCCTCTCGGCAGATGTCCCTCCTGCAAGAACCCCTATTCTTTTGTCTGTTATCATGAATCATTACCCCTCAAATTTATTGCCTCCTATTTTATCAGGGAAACGCATAATATCTCCAATCCCATAGACCTGACAAGTTTTCTCTATTCATTGAACGCCTTTGAAAGCCTTTCTATCCATATCTCTGTAGGCAATGATAAATCGCCTGCGTCTGCGTCATGCAGTGCCCTTATGTATCGTTCTTTTCCAGCGCGATCTACAGATGCCGTCTCAGCAGGCGGAAGTCTTAGTTTGAAAAGCAATGCCGTCAACAGGATTCTCCCAACCCGTCCATTAAAATCCTTAAACGGATGAATCCACTGAAACCGCCAGTCTGCATATGCAAGGGACTCGGAAATTTTTTCTATATCTCTTTGCTCTCTAAGAGTGAGAAGCCTTGCAGCTAAGTCCTCACAGTATAAACGCATATAAACAGGGACTTCAAAATATGGAGGTGGAATATGTGTTCCAACTTGTACATTTACATCTCTGAATTTTCCTGCCCAGTCATGGAAAAGCGAGCCGGCTATATCATTGTGGATTTTACATATCCATTCTGAAGTAATATCTATATCTGGCGGATTCTTTTCGATCAGAGCTTCAATCGTCTTTGCAACAAATACTGCGAGAATTTCGGAAACCTCGGAATAGGTCTTTATTGCTGTCTCAAGGTAACGAGTTGAATCTATCAGACGTGTGCTGTCTTCCCTTTCCTGAGAAGCTTCTTTAGACGGTTTATACTCACCGGCTCCTTCTCGAACTCCATAGACTTCACTACCCAGTCCAAAACCTTCTTTTGATACGCCTTCCTCAGTGAGCTTATATCTGTGCGGCTTTCCTGCCACTTTTCGAGACCTTGCTGGGCTTTTTTTATCTTTGCCTTTGTCATCTTTTCCTTCCTTGTCTTTATTCTGCCATTTATCGGTTTTCATTGCAATAGCCTCGATTTATATCGTTCTCCCCACCCACAATTTATATCTCCAGCCCTCTGCACGACGGTGTGCGTTTTTTATTTTTTATGCCTCTTTTATAGTTGTATACGCGTAAGCTCTTTTATGGCTTTATCTGTTTTTTCAACAAGGTTACAAAAATGCTTTCTGAGATCTCCATGCTTTGCAATCAGATCTTTTCTGATATTATCAGCTTCTTTTCCAGAGCTATGTCCAGCTAATTTTGTTCTCAAAAAATGAATCTCATCCAAAGGAGATATGATTTCGTTGATTTCATAACTATCTATTCCTTTTGTTTCAAGAATCTTTCTTAACAATTTTATGGTGCCGAGCTTGCTGTCATCACAATTCATAGATATGGCAATTTTCTTTATGTATGGCCTTCTGAAATCTTCAATTACAAGTTTGTCTAATGTATGAATTTCATCTGCATACTCTTTTACCGCATCGGTAACTGGATAATTGAGTTGTTGATACAGTTTCTTATTGGCACATGACCAAAGCTCAACTTTAGTTTGCTCTAATTCTTGCAGGGACTTCTTTAATGCAGATAAAGGCTCATACGATAAATCCCACGTTCCCATGAAATCTGTTGTGAAAGCTCTCTTCGATATTTTAGCTTTTGGTCCTTCATTATACGATTTCCAATAAAGCTGTTCTGAATGCGGGAGATCTCCTAAATAACATAAATACGTATGGACTTGACCTGCTTCGTTAATATCGTATGTTTTTAAACCCCAACTTCCCCTGCAGCTAATGCTCCGTTGTTCAAGAGTGTATTTTTCTGGGTTTTGTTTGTATTTCAATAAGACAGCGGGTTTAAAAAATGCGGGAGATGTCGCATAAGGTTTATCTGACTTTCCAAAATAATTACCAAGTTTTTTGGGGTCGCATGAACATAAAGCAATTTTGTTATGCTTCCAATCATCAGCAATAAATTTTTCATATTTTTGAGGCTTTGAATATTCACCGGCCAAAATCTTTATCATTTTTTTGCGTGGCTGATGATTGCGGATAATTTGAAATCCTCTCAGCCAGCCCGCTGTTGGTAAATTCTCTTTATCAAATGCAATACCTCGCCGCGCATGAATTCCGTTTCTCTTGTCATGGAACTTAGATTCTTGTCTGTCTTTTTCACTAAACTTCATCCAATCATTACAAATAGTTCTATCGAAAAACCGTAATAACACCGATTTCGTTAAAAACAAATATGGGAGTAGCATTTTTTAATAATCAGGACGGCAGTCCCATTGCATTAAATCATCAACATAATTATGTCTCAAACAGCTTTGCGGCAGTGTTGCAGAATAAATATAAGCTCCTTTATATGAAACATATAAGGGAATTTCATCAATACAAGTGTTTAACAAAAACTGTAAAAAATCTCTTTGTTCAAGCCATTGTTTATACTCGTCTGTTCCATGCTTGGGAATTTTAGACATATTCCGCAAATTATCAAGTATTTTATTTTGGTTCATATCTTCAGAAAATGGTCCAGTCCTTTTTTCTCTTGTACATTGTTCATTCCTTCCCCTCCACAATCTCAATCCCCTCATCCGGCATACGTTCTAACAGATAATGGCTTAAAAAAACACCTGCGGTTATCCAGACATCCTTAAACAAATCCGGCTGTGTTTTTTATCGGATATAACCACTTCTTCCTATAATCCTTATCTCCTGCTCAAGAATAATCCCGAATTTATCTTTCACCTTTTTGCCCACCATATCCATAAGTTTAAGAAAATCATCTGCTGTTCCCTTTCCAGTATTGATAAAAAAATTGGCATGCATTTCGCTGACCTCTATGTCTCCAACCCTCATGCCCTTGCATCCTGCATCATCTATAAGCTTGCCTGCAGCAATATCTTTTGGGTTCTTAAATACGCATCCTGCGGATGGCTTTGACACAGGCTGTCTTGATTTCTTTTCATTGATAAATTCTATAAACCTTTTTTTAATTTCAAACGGTTCATCTCTTTTAAGGGATAAGACTGCGCTAAGAATAATAGAATCTGAAGGAATATTTGCGCTCCTATACTGAAAGCCCATGTCACTTGCAGATAATTCTTTTATGCCTCCATCAGGCATTAATAGATTAACCGATTTAACAACATCTTTTATCTCGCATCCGAATGAGCCTGCATTTCCGGCAATTGCGCCTCCCATAGAACCAGGAATGCCTGCAAGCCCTTCCATCCCAGAAAGTCCATGCTCAATACATAAATTGATAACTTTTTGGAGCAAACATCCAGCTTCAGCGTTAAGCGTTGAGCGTTCAGCGTTCAGCGTAATGTTATTCATCTTCGATGTGAAAATCACAACACCATCGATACCTCTGTCCTTTATCAGCACATTTGTGCCGCCACCGATAACAACATACGGTATTTCTTCTTTGGTAAGATTTTTTATGAGTTCAGGCAGGGAGGTTTCATCGGGGAATAATGCAACATCGGCAGGGCCGCCGATTTTAAGAGAGGTATGTGCTGACATGGGTTCGTTGAACCGAATGTCGATGTTTCTGGAAATACAAAACTCCTTTAAAACTTCATACTCCATTACTTCATTACTCCAACGCTCCTTAACTTATTCAGTATCTCTTCTCCCATCTTATACACATCGCCTGCACCGAGGGTTATGAGCACATCCCCCTGTTTCAGCTCAGACGCTACCCTTTCCATCATTTCTTTCCTGTCAGGAATATAGGTCAGATTTTCAAATCCTGTGCCTCGTATCCTTTGAGCAAGGACTTCCGAGTTTATTCCCTTAATCGGCCTTTCGCTTGCAGGATATATGTCCATTAAAAACAGCTTATCCGCATTGCCGAAGCTCATTGCAAACTCATCCATCAAATCCCTTGTGCGTGTGTATCTGTGGGGCTGAAATAAAACGACCACCCTGTTGCCGTTGAAGCATTCCCTTGCTGCCTTGAGCGTAGCCATTATTTCTGAAGGATGATGTCCGTAATCATCAAAAACCTTGATGTCCCCTGCCTCGCCCTTAAATTCGAATCTGCGTTGTATTCCGCTGAAATTGCCCAATGCCTTTGCAATGACATCCACAGGGATCTGCAGTTCCATGGCAACGGCTATTGCCGACAGGCTGTTCAGTACATTATGTTTTCCGGGCACAGGAAGGGTGAACATCCCCAGCGATTTTCCTTTATATACTGCCTCAAAGCTCATCCTTATGCCTGAATGCTCTATATTCCTCGCATAGATGTCCGCATCTTCGGATAATCCGTAGGTCAGGTATCTCCTCTGGATTAATGGAATTATCTCCCTGAGATATTCATTCTCCATGCAGACAACCGCAATCCCGTAAAAGGGTATCTTGTTTATGAATAATAGAAACGCTTGTTTCAATACATCCATATCCGTGAAGTAATCCATGTGTTCCCTGTCTATGTTGGTTATAACAGCAATTGTTGGATTGAGCTTAAGAAAAGAGCCGTCGCTTTCATCTGCCTCTGCCACAATATAGTCGCCCTGTCCCAGCTTTGCATTGCTTCCCATGGACTTGAGCTTTCCGCCTATAATCACTGTCGGGTCAAGTCCGCCTTCGCCGAGCATGGTTGCAATAAGCGATGTTGTGGTCGTCTTACCGTGAGCGCCTGCAACGAGGATTCCGTATTTAAGCCTGCCCAGTTCGGCAAGCATCTCTGCCCTCGGTATTACAGGGATAGACCTCTGCTTCGCTTCTAAAACCTCCGGATTATCGGCAGAGACAGCAGAGGATATAACAACGACATGGGCGCTATCTATATTTCCTCCATTATGCCCTATAAATATCTTTATGCCGAGGTTACTCAATCTATTGGTCGTCTCTGATTCCTTTATATCCGAGCCCGTGACCTCATATCCGAGGTTATGCAGCACCTCTGCGATACCGCTCATTCCAATGCCGCCGATGCCGACAAAATGAATTATCCTGTATTTATTGAACATTTTAACTCCTGTTTAAATTGAACGATTTTGCAAGGCAGGCACTGCTACAAGACTTTAAAAAGTCCTCGTTCATGTGCATCCTCTTTCCGCAGCACCTGCCTTACAAATCTGAATACAGAATCGCTCAATTTAGTTTTATGTTTTGAATTCATTTCTTTATCAAGCTCATCGCTAAATCCACGATCTTTTCTGCCGCATCCGTTCTTCCGAACGCCAGAGCTGCCTTCTGCATCTCCTTCCTCGCCTTCTCATCAACATAGAAATCCCTTATAGCATCTGCCAGCACCTCGCCTCGCAACTCCCTGTCGAGTATCATACGTGCAGCCCCCATGTCTTCGAGCTTTCTTGCGTTAGACTCTTGATGGTTTGACGCTGCATGGGGGAACGGTATCAATATGGCTGGCTTGCCTATGGCTGTAATCTCTGACAGGGTTGTTGCCCCTGCCCTGCAGATGACCATATCAGCTATGGAATAGGCCTCTGCCATCTGGTATATAAAAGGAACTACAATGCCGTTAAAGCCGAGCCTCCTGTAAGTATCCTTCACGGTTTCATAATCGCGCTCTCCTGTCTGGTGGAGGAACTGGATGTTTTGCCTTAAATCAAGAAGGTAATTCAATGCCTCTACCATTGCGTTGTTTATGCTCTTTGCACCTGAACTGCCGCCGAACACAAACACAGTGAATTTTTCCTTTTCGAGGGGGAACAATCCGTAAGCCTTGTTTTCATCTTGCTGCAGTATCTGTTTCCTTATGGGATTTCCTGTCAGATATGATTTCTCTTTTTGAAAAAAAGAGATGCTCTCCTGATATGTTAGGGCAATTGCATCCACGAATTTACCGAGGAGCTTATTTGCAAATCCAGGCACGGAGTTCTGTTCGAGTATTATTGTTGGGATACCCTTAAAATGTGCTGTAAGCACCATGCCCACAGATGCATAACCGCCTACACCGATGACGACATCCGGCCTTACCGACCTGAGGATTCTGTAAGCGCCTGAAAGAGAGAAAAGAAATGTAATAAGCACCCTGATTTTCTTAAATAAGGATTTTCCAACCAGTCCTTCTGCCTTTAAAAACCTTATGGGATAACCTTCTCTTGGGATAACTCGCGACTCTATCCCGTGCTCTGTCCCGACAAAGATTATGTCACTTTTTTGTATTCTTTCTTTTGGCTCCTGACTCCTGTTAAGGAACTCTTCTGCCACTGCGATGCCGGGATAGAGGTGTCCACCCGTACCACCGCCTGCAATTATTATTTTCATAAGGTTTGCCCTGCCATGCTATTTTAGTAAAATGATAAAAAACTATGTCCTTTTCATTTTACTATATCTTCTATATCCCCGTCCCCTCTGCCATCGTGATTGTTGATCAGCAGACAGTTTATATCGGGCACGGGATGGCATAGAAACCGTCGCATCAGTTGCAGGTTTGTTCATAGCATGCGTCCTGTGTTCTGTTCCGTCTTTGGCGGACTGCATTTTAGAGACATTCAACAGTAATCCTATGGCTGTCATGCTGACAAGGAGCGACGAGCCTCCGTAGCTTATAAACGGCAGGGGAAGCCCCTTTGTCGGGACCATCCCTGTGACAACAGCGAAATTGATAACAGCCTGAACCGCTATCATTATGGATATGCCGAATGCAAGGTAATATGCGAATGTATCAGATGTCTTCCTTGCAATTGAAATGCCTTTGATAAACAGCATAAAGAACAAAAAGACCACAAAAACCACGCCAATAAAACCCAATTCCTCGCCGATCGATGAAAATATAAAATCCGTATGTACCTTGGGCAGAAATGAGAGCTTCTGTTTTCCTTCTCCCAATCCCACCCCATTAATGCCTCCGCTTCCGAGGGCTATGAATGACTGGACAAGCTGAAACCCGCTGCCCTGGGCGTCCTTCCACGGATCGAGGAATGCCGCAACCCTCTTCCATCGATACGGTTCTGATATGAGCTTGAAAATGACAGGGATGGCAACGATGCCGAGGGATAATATATAGCGCAATCTTATGTCTGATAAAAAGAGCATGGCTATTGTCAGTATGCCGAGACTCATGACAGCGCCGAAGTCGGGCTGTTTTAGGAATATAACCTGAAACATTCCCATTATCCCTACAGGAATGGCAAACGACAAAAATTTGTCCTTCCTGTAACTCGGAAGGCTCATGTACCATGAAAGGAATATAACCATCGAGAGCTTCACGAGCTCCGAAGGCTGGAATGTGGACGGCCAGATCCTTATCCATCTCCTTGCTCCTCCGGCAGTAACGCCCAGTTTTGTAAAGACCAATATTAGACAGACAAGCGATACAACAAGCAGGGGTATGGACATTTTTTTCAGATATTGCAGGGGCACTTTATATGCAATAAACATGGCGATCAAACCCAGCAAAACCGCAAACAACTGCTTCTTCAGAAAGCCGAACTGACTTATGACCACGCCTTTTTTCCGGTACTTCTCCACCATGTCAGGGGAAATCACAGATGTAGAGCTATATACAGCCATCAGACCGATTAATATAAGGAGAAGTACAATAAACAATATCCATTTGTCATACTGCTGCTTCATAGCTCCATTACCGCCTTTTTAAACTGCCTCCCCCTGTCCTCGAAATCCCTGAACATATCAAAACTAGCGCACGCAGGCGATAGCAAAACCACATCTCCTGGAGAGGCTGCCTGCTTTGCCTTTATTACCGCTGCCTTAAAATCCTCTTCCATAAAAACATCTTTTGCCACGTCCCCCACTGCCTTTTTTATCTTGTCCCTTGCCTCACCGATAAGGACAAGGGACTTAACTTTTTCTTTAATAAGCGGTCTCAAAATTGTAAAATCGCTGTCCTTATCCCTTCCGCCTGCAATAAGCACTACAGGCTCGCTGAAGCTCTCAAGGGATTTTATAACAGCCCCAACATTGGTTCCCTTGGAATCGTTGATGAACTTTACACCGTCTATTTCCCTGACAAACTCAAGCCTGTGCTCAAGTCCCGGAAAGATTTTCAGTGTACTGATTACGGTATCGGCACTGCAGCCTGACAATAGCGCCATCAAAGAAGCAGCCATGGCATTTTCGATATTATGGACGCCTTTAATTTTAAAGGTTGAAGGATCAAGGCAATAGGCTATAGGCGATAGGCCATGGGCTTTAACTTCAGGGATATTAAAGCGTATTAAACCGTCTTTGTAAAAAGCGCCTTTAACCTCTTTTTTTCTGCTAAAGTAAAAAATCTCCGGTCTATTGCCTATTGCCCATTGCCTATTGCCTATTTTCTCTATCTCTTCAGTTGCCGGGTCATCCGCATTCAATACCAGAAAGTCTCCTGACCTTTGATTCAGGAATATCCTGCATTTCGCATCGATATAATCGGACATTGAATGGTACCTGTCCAGATGGTCAGGTGTTATATTGAGTATTGCTGCACCTTTTGGCCTGAATGCATCGATAGTCTCGAGCTGAAAACTCGATATCTCGGCAACTATGTAGTCAAAATTTGAAATTTGAAATTTGAAATTTGAAATTTCCTCTGTAAGCGCATTGCCTATGTTACCGCCGACAATGGCATTAAACCCGCTGTTTTTTACCATCTCGTAAAGGAGTGCAGTAGTTGTCGATTTTCCATTGGTTCCGGTTATTGCTAAAAAAGAGGGGCAAGATGTTCCCTCCCCTTGACCCTTGATTATTTGATAAGCCAGTTCCAGTTCGCCTATTATCTTTATCCCTTTTTCCGACGCTGCTTTCAGAGGCGCGATATTTAAAGGTACGCCCGGACTTACAATAATAAGGTCTGTATTTTCGAATAACTCCGCGGGATGATTACCGAGTTGCAGTTTAATATCAGGATTAAGTTTTTTCAGGAACGTTTCGAGTTCCCTGATATTTTTTTTGTCTGTTACTGTAACTAAGGCGCCGAGTTTAGAAAGGAGATTGGCTGCGCCAACGCCGCTTCTGGCAAGGCCAACAATGGTAACCTTCTTACCCTTTACATCTGTCAATTTATACCCGACCTCGCTGTGTTTTTAACCTCAACAAAAATACTCATGATTTATCCGTTGATTCATGTCTGCGGACAGAAAGCTCCTTACCAGAAGACTTCTTTGTTTTCTTTTTGTCTATCTTTGCATGAGAGTTTTTCTTGTGACTTGCATGAGCAACCTTTTTTGCCTTGTATTTATGCCTCTTTGCAATTGATTTTTTATGCTTATGTTTTTTATCTGCCTTATACGATGCAAAAACCACAGGCCTTTCATCCTCGCTGCTGAAAAAGATCATGGGTTCTGCCTTCTGGTTTAAGACATCGTAACCTTTTGATAAAAGCACCGTAGAATCCTCCCACAGATTGTCCCGTGCCGATTCGCCCAGGACAGCGACTATGAGCGTATTTTGTCCCCTTTTTGCAGCACAGACAAAGCAGTGCCTTGCTGCCTTTGTGTACCCTGTTTTCCCTCCAATGTTTTCTTCATCTGTCCAGAGAAGCTGGTTTGTATTTTTGATGAATATCCTTCTTCCGCTCTCAGAGAATATCTCTTTTGCCCGTGTGTTGACTACCTCACGAATCAAAGGATATCCGAGAGATTTTTTCATGATTATAGCAAGGTCAAAGGCTGTTATATATTGGTCAGGGCCTGGAAGTCCGGAGGCATTCATGAACCTCGTATTTTTTGCGCCCAGATGGCTTGCCTTATCATTCATCATCGATACAAATGCATCCTCAGAGCCTGCAGTCGCCTCTGCAAGGGCAACGGCAGCGCTGTTCACAGACCGCATGAGGGCAAGATACAAAAGGTCTCTTACACTGAACCGTTCCCCTTTCCTGAGGTGGGGGCTTACCGATGGTGTGTTGGCCGCATTCTCGCTGATCGTGATAATGGAATCAGGATTAAGCCTGTCCAGGGCAACCATTGCTGTTATGAGCTTTGTGGTACTTGCAGGAGGCTGCTTCAGATTTGGGTTCTTTGCATAAAGTATCTTTTCGCTTGCACTGTCTATAACTACCGCAGCCATTGCAGAGATATCATCGGCATAGACAGTGGACAGAGAATAGTGAATAGTGAATAGAAAGACAACAAGTATAAATAAAAAGATTTCCCTGCCGCCCTTGACCCTTGACCCTTGACCCTCGATCCTTTTCTTCATATCTCACCTCAATTTTAATGTTGCAAGGCTGAATAATGCAAGGATTATTCCTGCAATCCAGAATCTTACGATGACCTTCGACTCGGGCCATCCCTTTAACTCAAAATGGTGGTGTATGGGCGCCATCTTGAATATCCTCCTGCC
Organism: Dissulfurispira sp.; assembly: GCF_036745535.1. Taxonomy (NCBI): domain Bacteria; kingdom Pseudomonadati; phylum Nitrospirota; class Thermodesulfovibrionia; order Thermodesulfovibrionales; family Dissulfurispiraceae; genus Dissulfurispira; species Dissulfurispira sp. The sequence continues at coordinate 19,218 of NZ_DAIOFX010000009.1, read as the reverse complement.
TGTAAGTTTAAACGACATAACCTGCATTACAACGGATACTGTCTCTATAACGAATATGCCTCCCACAACAGCAAGGACTATCTCGTGTTTTGTTATAACGGCGAGCGTGCCCAGTGCGCCTCCAAGCGACAATGACCCGACATCCCCCATAAAGACCTCTGCAGGATGTGAGTTGTACCATAAGAACCCCAGCGAAGCACCGAGCATGGCCCCGCAGAATACCGTCAATTCGCCGATCCCGGGAATATATAGAACCTGCAGATATTTTGCGAACTGTGCATGGCCGGATATATACACAAGGGCTACATTGGCTATGGTGGCGATGGCAACAAGGCCTATGGCAAGACCGTCTATGCCGTCTGTGAGGTTCACGGCATTGGAAGATCCGACAATAACAAAAACCGAAAACGGTATATAAAAATAGCCGAGGTCAAAAAGCCATTTCTTGAAAAATGGTATGCTCAAGACATCGTTATAGGGATCCTTCGGATTCGTATAAAGGAATATTCCTATCAACAGGGCAAGCAATAATTGTAAACCGAACTTGTACAAAGCCTTCAATCCCTTTGGATTCCGCTTTACCGATTTCAGATAATCATCGCAAAAACCGATGGCGCCAAAACCCAGCAGCGAAGTCATCACCACACAGATATAGATATTCCTGAAATTCCCCCACATCAGCATGGAGACAGTGATTGACGCCAGAATTATAATGCCGCCCATTGTCGGTGTACCGGCCTTTGAATAATGGGTCTTAGGGCCGTCGTCCCTTATCTGCTGGGTCATACTTATCTTTCTGAGCCACCGTATGATATGAGGCGCAATAATGAATGTGACTATCAGGGCGGTCATTGCTGCCAGGGATGTCCTGAATGTTATATACCTGAATACATTAAAAGGAGAAAAATAGTTATGCAGGTTGTAAAGCAGTTCGTAGAGCATACTCAGTCCCTGTGCCGTCCCGAAAAGTCCCCGGTGAAGCCAACAGACTCTTTGGAACCCTCTATTGCGGCCATTACCCTTTCCATCCTCATTCCCCTCGAACCCTTTATCAAAACGATATCCCCATCATCGATTATCTCGCTCAACTTCACTCCGGCATCCTCTGACGTATCTGCGTATATACCATTTCCCCTGAATTCGGAAACAGCAAAGGACATCAACGGCCCCACACCTATAAAAGTATCCACAGAAATGTCCGAAAGCCTCTGCCCCAATTTCTTATGTTCCGTAACCCCGTAATCGCCAAGTTCCAGCATATCCCCCAAAACTGCAATGGCCCTCTTGTATTTGCCTGAACTCACGAGCCTTGTCAGTTCATTGATGGACTCTTCCATGGATGAAGGATTTGCATTATAAACATCGTTGAGAAATGTCACGCCTCTGTTTTTTTTTATCTCAAACCTCATATTAACGCCTTCGAAGGATTCCAGACCCCTTTTTATCTCATGCAGGTTGAATCCAACAGCATACGCTGCAGCGGCTCCAGCAAGGGAATTATACACATTAAAACGTCCCTGTATCTTTAGATTTATATCAATGCACTCCTTGCCTGCACATAAAAGAAATCCAGTACCTTCATCGGAAAAGACAATATCTCTAGCGATTAAATCTGCATCCTGATTTTCTATTGCAAAGGTTATAATTTCCCCTTTAAACTTTGCACTCACGCCTTCCATGAGGAACGAGTCGTCGGCATTCACGGCCAATTTCTTTACAAAAGGCGCTATTTCAAGCTCGGCATCCCTGACCTTATACAGTGAGCCGAAACCCTGAAGGTGCTCATACCCTATGTTGGTAATAACCCCGATGTCAGGCAGTGCAATGCTGCACAGCTCATCCACATCTCCAGGCTTGTTCGTCCCCATCTCAAGCACCATGATGCGTGTATTTTTATCCATCATGGTGATAGAAAGGGGCATCCCTATATGGTTGTTAAGGTTTCCCGATGTCTTGAGTACACTCAGCCGTGTGTTGAGAATCGTTGATATGAATTCCTTTGTTGTTGTCTTGCCATTGCTCCCCACCACGCCGATAACATGCCCCTTGAATCTTCTCCTCATATACCGAGCTAAATTATGGAGGGCAAGGAGGGTATTATCTACGAGGATAATGGTTCTATCCTCGATTGGCAAACCTTGAGCCATGAATTGCAGATTATTGACAACGGCACCACCGCCGGACTTCAAGGCATCAATGAGGAAATCGTGGCCGTCGAACCGGTCCCCCTTTAATGCGATGAGTAATTCGCCGCTCTTTATTGTTCGTGAGTCTATGGACACGCCGGTAAATTCAGTATTTCCCTCAACGACAATACTGCCGCCTGTTGCCTTGATTATGTCCCTGATGCTCAACATCTGCCAGTACACCCGATATTCTCTGTCCCTTTATAATTGGTGCCGCCTCCAAAGGACGGCCTGCTTATTAAACGCCTGATTGCGTTCTCAAGGACAACCCTGTCGCTGAAATTATAACGCTTCCCCTGAATCTCCTGATAATCCTCATGTCCTTTCCCTGCCACCAGCACTATATCCCCGGAGGATGCAAGCTCAACGGCCATGCTTATGGCAACATCCCTGTCAGGGATGATGATGTAGTTGTCTCCGACCATCCCTTTCTCTATATCCCTTATAATTGACCTCGGACTTTCATTTCTCGGATTATCGGAGGTTATTATCACAAAGTCGCTGAGACGTGCTGCAATCTCTCCCATCTTTGAGCGCTTTCCCCTGTCCCTGTTGCCTCCGCAGCCGAAGACGGTGATGATCTTTCCCCTCTTTTCATTTCCTTCTAACTTTTCGGGCATAGAGTATTCACGTCTTTTTGCCTTCATCATCTCCTCTGTCTTTTCCGCAAAACGGTACGCCTCAAGCAGTTGACGGGCAGTGAGCAAAAGCCTCTCAAGGGCATCCTCTGTATGGGCATAATCCACAACAGCGAGGAAGTCCTGCCCTACGTCGACCTTTTCAAACCTTCCCTTGACCAATCCTGTCATGGCAATTCCCTCCTTTATTATCTTTATTGGTATATCCATTGATAAAGCTGCACATATGGAAGAAAGCATGTTATAGACATTTGTTACTCCAACAAGGGGAGAAATAATGACCTTTGACCCCTGACCCTTGACCCTTATCTTGAATGAAGTTCCCTTGAATGTTGTTTTTATATCAGAGGCCAGCACATCTGCATTTTGATTATTTATCGCATAAGTTAATATTTTTTGACCCTTCAGATCATTCACGAGCCTTTCCCCATATGGGTCGTCCAGATTAATTACAGCAGTGCCGTCTTCTGTTAAAAGTTCGGTAAAGAGTCTCCTTTTTGCCATGAAATAATCTTCCATTGTCCGGTGAAAATCGAGATGATCCCTTGTGAGGTTCGTAAAAACAGCCACCCTGAATTTTGTATAATCCACCCTCTTCTGTGAAAGGGAATGGGATGAAACTTCGGTTACTACATGGCTGCAGCCCTTATCGACCATCTCCCTGAGCAGTGCCTGAAAGTCAGGGGCTTCCGGCGTTGTATGCGGCGCATCATAGGCCCTGTCCTTTATCAGATAAGTGATCGTACCTATCAGACCAACATCTTTTCCCCATTTTTCGAGGATGGACTTCATCAGGTATGATGTAGTTGTCTTGCCGTTTGTTCCGGTAATGCCGATAACAGAGGCAGTCTCAGACGGCCTTCCATAAAAATTATGTGAGATGGATGCAAGGGCGTCCCTTGAGTCTTTAACTTCTACCCACACTGTATCCGGATATTTTTTTATAAAATTACTTATTGCCTCTTGCCCCTTGCCTATTGCCCCTTTTTCATATACTATGGCAACCGCACCTTTCCTAATCGCATCCTCGATAAAATCATGGCCGTCAAAGCTCTCTCCCTTTATGGCTACAAAAACATCTCCGTTCTTAACCTTTCTTGAGTCATAGGTTATTCCGGAGATGCTCTTTTCCATGTCTCCAGTTACTTCGAACTCATTCATCAATATATCTTTTATCTTCATATTAATTATCATTTATCGGCCTCATTTTTTGGAAACCATTAACAACCCCTTTTCTCCGGAATCGTCCCTCGGAACACTCAGATAAGAGAGGGATTCGCTGGCTATCTTCCTGAAAACAGGTCCGGCAACTACGCCTCCGTATATCTGTCCTTTAGGCTCGTGAATAACGACTATCATCGCTATCTTCGGCTTATCCGCAGGGACAAACCCTACAAATGAACTCACGAACTTCTCCTTGGAATACCTCCTTGTCTTCGGGTCTATCAGTTGCGCCGTGCCTGTCTTGCCCGCAACCTGATTGCCGTCAACAGCAGCCTCCGGTGCAGTGCCGCCTTCCTCTGTAACCGTCTTGAGTATTTCCCTGAAGACATTTACGGTCTTTTCCGAAAGGATCCTTTTAGCCTCCGGATTTATTTTGTAGACAGTGTTTCCATCCGGTGACTTCACCTCTGAAACGACATATGGTCTGACAAGAAACCCGCCGTTAGCAATAGCCGCGTATGCCCTTAAAACCTGCAAAGGAGTTACTGCAATCTCCTGGCCTATAGAGATAGCACCGATAGATGTACCCGACCACTTTGAAGGACTATGCACCCACCCCGAGACCTCGCCCACAAGGTCTATCCCTGTCTTTTCGCCGAAACCGAAGCGCTTGATATACTCATATAATCTTTCCCTGCCCAGACTAAACCCTATCTTTATAGTTCCAACATTTGACGATTTCTGTATCACTTCCTTAAATGAGAGAACACCATGCCTGTGGTCATCCTTTATCCTTTTGCCTCCCACTTCTATGTATCCAGCACTACAGTCAAATTTTGTATCGGGATTTACGATCCCCTCTTCAAGGGCAGCAGTGCCAGCTATTATTTTAAAGGTTGAGCCCGGCTCATAGCAATCTGTAATGGCCCTGTTCCTCCTCTGGTTCGGTGCTGCATCAGAGGGATCATTGATATCAAAGGTCGGCCTGTTTGCCATGGCCAGTATTTCACCCGTATAAGGGTCCATCATTATGGCCGTGGCTGAAGCAGCCTTCCAGTGCAAATAGGCGGCATCGAGGTTTTTTTCCAGAATATATTGCAGTCCCTCGTCAATGGTTAAAACTAAATTATTACCCTTTATCTCCCTGCTTAAAGAAAATCCCTGGCCGTCTGAAAGCACATTCCCCTTTGCATCCCTGAATACATAGGCCTTCTCGCTTCTTGGGGCAAGGTATCTGTCATACCTCCGCTCAACACCCTCAAGCCCGCTGTTGTCCACATTCACAAAGCCTATGACATGGGATGCAAGACTGCCTTTAGGGTAGTACCGTTTTACCTCAGGGGCAAATCCTATTCCCCTCAGCTTCAAATCCTTTATGCCCTGGGCATACTCGATACCGACTTTTCTCTTTATCCAGTTGAACCTCCTGTCGGTATTCAGCTTTGCTAATATAATCTCCGGTTTTTGATTAATCCTTTCAGATAGGGCAGATGCAACTTTATCAGGCGATGTTATTTCAGAGGGGTCGGCATAGATGGATTCGGTGTCCAGATTTATGGCAAGCTCCCTGCCCCTCCTGTCGAAGATAATGCCCCGTTTGACAGGAATGATCTCTTTTCTGACTTGTTGAAATTTCGCCTTGGCAGAAAACCATTCATGATTAAAGAGCATAATATCCACAAGCCGGAAAACAACGGCAATAAAACCAAAGGTAATGGCTGTGCTCAAAATAATCGCCCTTTTTCTCATAACACCCCGTTACTATAAAATTCTCCCTTTAAAGCCTCCTTTGAATAGCGAGCTTTCACGGCTACCGCACAAGAAGCCATGCAGCTAGCATCCACATTACAAGACCAAGGAAAACAGCTATTGCGAAGTATTCCAAAAACCCTGTATCTTCGTCTTCATCCAACCGGATGTTGTTGTCCACCACTCATGTCCTCTGCTTCATCTATCTCTCCTTAAAGGATGCCCTGTACGGCTCGTTGTCCTTTGCCTTTTTCACATACACAACCTTAACCCTGTCGGGAAAGACAAAACCACTATTAACAGTGCTATTACCGGCAACCTTCTCAAACCGCTCAACAGACAACAGGCTTGCCCTCTCTGCTGCAAGCATTTTTCTGTCCTTCATGAGCACAGACTTTTTCTTTTCGAGACTGCTGATGCTGTATTCAAGGGAAACAAAGCTCGACCGCAGCCATACAATGGAAAATATCGATAAAAGCAGCATTGCAATAGAGAGCGGCTTCAACATCGTAATCAATCTATTTTGTCTTCTAATCATAATCCTTAACCCCTTGACTACTTATTTTCTCCGCCCCCCTGAGCTTCGCACTCCTCGATGAAGGATTGATCTTTATCTCATCAAAACCGGCGGTTACAGGCTTTTTCGTTAAAACCTTCACGATGCCCTCTCTGGCATTGTCTCTCACGAAGTTCTTTACTATCCGGTCTTCGAGAGAGTGGTAAGAGATAACGCACAGCCTGCCGCCTGCCTTCAACATATTCAGAGCTGATACAAGACCTTTTTTCAGTTCATCGAGTTCTCTATTGACCTCTATCCTCAGTGCCTGAAATGTCCTTGTTGCAGGATGTGTTTTGCCCCTGCCTCCATAAACCTTCATCACAGTATCGGATAGCTCTTTGCACGTATTTATTGGAGACTTTTTCCTGCAGGTAATAATCGCCTTTGCTATCCTCCTGGCAAATGGCTCCTCTCCGTATTCTTTCAATATCCTCTCGAGATCCTTTTCAGGGTATTTATTCACAACATCCCATGCCGTTAATTCCTGTGCAGTATCCATCCTCATATCAAGTCTTGCTTCCGAGGCAAAGCTGAAGCCGCGTTTTAGCTCCTTCAACTGGAGCATCGAGACCCCAAGGTCGAACAAAACACCGTCAACCTCTCTTATATTCATGGAAGATAGTATGTCTTGTATCTGCGAGAAACTCCTGTTTTTAAGGAATACCCTGCTGTTGCCAAGCCTTTCACGGGCATACCTGAGTGCATCTTCATCCCTGTCTATGCCGACCAGCCTGCCATCGGAGCCAAGCATCGAAAGCACTGCCTCTGCATGGCCTCCAAGGCCGACAGTTGCATCCACATATGTTCCATTTGCTTTCACGTCAAGCATTTCCATGGTCTCCTTCACCAAAACCGGGATATGCATTAGTTCATAGTTCATAGTCAAAAATAAAAATCCATGAGCTATGAGCCGGCATAAACCTCGCCCACATAATGGGACACATTATAGTTGCACAGGGAGAACGGCTCTATATGCTCCTTTATCCTGTATCCTGGCGATTATCTCTTCCATATCCTTCTCATTCCCCCCATTTTTCATAAAACGGCGATGCCTTTACAGCTTCCCTTACTTCCTCCACTGTCAACATAACACTACCTCCTTTCTTAAAGGGAGACGGAATGCATAGGGATATTCCCAGTATTCCCCGTAATGTGTTCTGTCTACAGTCCATAACCTGCAAGCACCGACTCATACGCCTTTGCATCAACCTTCTTTGGATCGGTCACATCGCTCCATGAAGCCTTATCCCATATCTCTATCTTGTCCAGTTGTCCGACTATGACGACCTCTGTATTTATCCCGGCATCCTGCCTGTGCTCGTAGGGAATGAGTATCCTTCCCTGTTTGTCCATCTCGCACTCGATGGCGGATGCGATAACGCGCCTCAAAAAATACTTTACGGCCTCTTCCATCTTTGGCATTGACCGTATCTTTTCCTCCAGCTTGTTCCATTCATCAAGCGGATATATATGCAGACACTTGTCAAATGCGGCATTTGTGATATATAGTTTTGAATTAGTGTATTTTTTGGAGATGATGTCGCGGAGAGGAGCAGGGATAATGATTCTTCCCTTAGGGTCTAAGGTGTAGTAATATTTGCCCAAAAACGAGGTCATTCCCTTTTCCTCCACTTTATACCACTTTTTACCACAATGAAATGATATTTATAAAAAATAGGGATTGTCAAGAAAAAAATGCATTTTTTCAAAAATTTCCATATTATGTGGTATTTTTTTAGAAAAAATACTATATATTGGGCAATATGATAGGGGGATAAGGTGTTTTTTGAGGAATTGGAAAGGCTGCGACAGGATAATCTACTCAGGCAGATAAGGGACAGAGGACCCGCTTGCGCCTCTGCAAAGATATTGATAAATGGCGTTGAACACATAAACTTCTCATCCAATGATTACCTCGGACTTGCGAATCACCCATCCATAACAGAAGCCGCAAAAAAAGCACTGGATAAATATGGATTCGGCTCAGGCGCATCGAGGCTTTTGTCAGGAGGGACAGAATTACACAGAGAGTTGGAAAAAAATATAGCGGAATTCAAAGGCACAGAGACTGCATTAGTCTTTAATTCCGGCTATACAGCAAATATAAGCGCCATCCCAACTCTTGCAGGCGAAGGGGATGTCATTTTCAGCGATGAACTCAACCATGCAAGCATCATCGACGGATGCAGATTAAGCAGGGCAAAAAAGGCGATTTACAGACACAGGGATGTGGAGCACCTCTCGGAATTAATAAAAAAGGAAAAGGGAAAAAGAAAAATAGTAATCACAGACACCGTATTCAGCATGGATGGAGATGTTGCACCACTGAAGGAAATTTCTGATATTTGCCGCCAACACAATGCAATACTTTATATAGATGATGCCCACGGAACAGGCGTCTTGGGCAATGGCAAAGGTGCATTGGCACATTTTGGGGTAAAACCAGATTCTCAAATAATCCAGATGGGGACATTCTCAAAGGCCCTCGGCTCCTATGGCGCATTCATTGCTGCTGATAAGAATGTCACTGACTGGCTTACAAACACAGCAAGGGGATTTATCTATTCAACAGCCATTCCTGCATGCATAGCTGCTGCAGCGATAGAGGCATTGGAGGTTTTACAGAAAGAACAGATGCTCGTGAAAAAATTGTGGCAGAATCGGGAAAGGCTTTTCAAAGGCATTAAGGCCCTTGGTTTTGATACAATAAACAGCGAAACACCAATAATACCCATTGTCGTGGGCGGTATCGAAGCCACCATGAAATTTTCGGAATTGCTCATAAACCACAACATCTATGCCCCTGCCATAAGACCTCCGACAGCGCGGGTGCCGAGAATAAGGGTTACGGTCACAGCAGCACACACAGAAGATGATATTGATAAACTGCTGAAAGTACTGGCAGTTGCATAATCAAGCAAAGCAGGCACGGCTTCAAAACCGCCGCCCTCTTTTCATCCATGCCTGCTTTGCTTTTACCTAAACTGAGCGATTCTAATCTAAAAATATATGTCAGGTGCGGCGAAAAGAGGAAGTCTTTGAGCAGTGCCTGACATATAAAATCACTCAACTTTTGGCAACGAATTATTGTCATTTGCCAAATAAACACGTTTCTGTTATATTTTTATCTCTATGAATTATCCCAATAGCTATATATCGGTTATAGGCGCCGGAAGCTGGGGAACCACCCTCGCCTCGCTCCTCGCAGAAAAAGGCTATGACGTAACATTGTGGGCATACGAAAAGGATCTGGCGGAACACATCAACAAAGAAAGGGTGAATAATATTTATCTGCCAGATGTGGTTATATCAGAGAACTTAAGGGCTACCCATGATATTGCTGAGGCAGTAACGAATTCCCGCTACATATTAAACGTTGTCCCGACCCAGCACATAAGATCCATATTCACACAGGCCAAACCTTATATAAGGGACGAATCAATTATAATAAGCGCATCAAAGGGCATAGAGAACAATACGCTGCTGACCCCATCAATGATAATAAAGGAAATTCTGAACAAACCGGTCTCCGTCCTTTCAGGCCCGAGCTTTGCAAAAGAGGTAATAGCAAAAATGCCGACTGCAGTGACCCTCGCAACAGAAGACAGGAAGACAGGCCTGCTCCTTCAGGAGGTGTTCAATACAGACTACTTCAGGGTATATACCCACGATGACGTGATCGGCGCAGAGATAGGCGGCGCTCTAAAAAATGTGATAGCAATCGCAGCAGGCATCTGCGACGGACTCGGGCTCGGGCATAATTCAAGGGCAGCATTGATAACAAGGGGCCTTTCTGAAATAGCAAGGCTGGGCATCAGCATGAATGCTAAAGAAATAACATTCTCCGGTTTAAGCGGCCTCGGTGACCTTGTGCTTACATGCACTGGCCCGTTGTCGAGGAACTACTCTGTAGGATATAAGCTTGGACAGGGATTAACGTTATCAGAGATCATAAGCCAGACAAGGTCTGTAGCCGAAGGAGTGACTACAACGCTTTCTGCATATGACCTCTCAAGAAAATATGCTATAGACATGCCCATAACAGAGCAGGTATATCTCACCCTCTATAAAGAGAAACCGCCTAAAGAAGCTGTCAGGGATCTTATGAACCGCACCCTGAAATCCGAATTCTATGGATACTAAGAAATTAGAATCACTTCTTAACGGCGTAAGAAACGGCAAAACATCCATAGACAAGGCGCTCGATACACTCAAACATCTGCCTTACGAGGATATGGACTTTGCAAAGATAGACCATCACAGAGGCATAAGAAACGGCGTTCCTGAAGTGATATTCGCAAAGAATAAGAAAACAGATGATGTGGTGGCCATAGCCAATGCAATGCTGAAAAAAAGCAGAAGATTTCTCATCACGAAGGCATCTGAAGATATATACAGGGCATTAAACTTAAAAAAAGCAAAGTTCTATCCTGAATCAAAAATCATCTCTTATGGGGAAACAAAAAATAAAAAGGGTCACATCCTCATCGTTTCAGCGGGGACATCAGATATACCGGTAGCAGAAGAGGCAGAAGTAACGGCATCTTTCCTGGGCAGTAAAACAGAAAGACTATATGATGTTGGAGTTGCAGGAATTCATAGGCTCCTGAGCCACAGAAAATTAATACAAAAGGCAAGGGTTATAGTAGTAGTTGCCGGAATGGAGGGGGCATTGCCTTCGGTTGTTGGCGGGCTCACGGATAAGCCAGTCATAGCAGTGCCCACATCCGTGGGTTATGGAACAAGCCTTGGAGGACTTACAGCATTATTTGCAATGCTCAACTCGTGCGTTCCAGGCATTGCTGTCGTAAATATAGACAATGGCTTCGGCGCAGGATGTCTTGCGCATAAGATAAATATAATAGGACTGAAATAGTAAATCAGTGGATGAGTGAATGGGTAAATGAGTTAATGAGTTAATAAAATTAATGGGTAAACGGGTTTTACCCCATATACCCATTTACCCATATACGTGTCTGTTTTGCTAAACTTACAGCTTAGCAGGAAGGTCCTCAGCCACCGCCAAAGCCGCCAAATCCTCCTGAAGAACCAAAGGATGTACTTCCGCCGCCACCAAAGCCTCCAATGGAACAACAGCTAAAAGCCGAAACCTTCTTTTTTACGTCATTGGAGCCGCATTTCGGACATCTTGTATCTTTTTCGCTGGCATTAACGCTCTGGAATGCCGAAAAAAGTTCGTTGCATTTAGCGCACGCATATTCATAGATAGGCATAATAAAGACACCTCCTGACAAAAATATATTGTTTAATAATTGCATATTAATATATCTAAAGTCAAACTTAATAGGGCGCTTTCTGACGGATTACCGTCAGCAAGTCGTGGAGATAAAATGGTTTGTGAAGAAATGCATCTGCCCCTGCATCGAGAAAAACCCTTTCATCGCAATCGGCACTAATACCGATTATCAAAGAGTGCGGGCATTGGGAGCGCATTATCTTTGTAAGCTCTATCCTGTTCATCCCGGGCATGGCATAATCGGTAATGACTATGTCAAAGTCCGATGCTTTCAGGAGATCGAGGGCAGAAACCCCGTCATTGGCAGCCTACACATCAAATCCGTGAAGACGAAGGACATCGAAGAGAAATTTCCTGACCATTTCATCGTCATCTACAACAAGAACTGTCTTCTGCTTTTTCATATACAATCGGATAGAGCCTTCATAAAGACTTCATAAAATATACAATTATAGGTTGTATTTGTCAATACTTTTTACAACCTTGGATTTATAGACTTCACTGCAATCTTACTATAGACTTCTTAAACAATTCTATTCAGGCGGATTATATGAGAAGAACAGCCGGATATAAAAGAAAAACAACCGGCCAGATCGTGAAGGAATACCGGAAGGCAAAGGGCATATCCCAGATGGATATGGCAGAAGTTATCGGCGTGTCGTATCAACAGGTGCAGAAATACGAAAAGGGAACCAACAGGATAAGCGTCGACAGGCTTAAACAGATAGCAAAGGCACTCGATGTGCCCATAAACGAATTCTTTTCGCCGGAGGAACTGGTGGTCTCAGAAACACGGGCAGCTTACGGAAAGATAACGGACGATGAGCAGCTCCTGCTGCATTTATTCAGGGAGATAAAAGATAAAAAGGTAAAGAAAGCCGTTATCGAATTTATAAAGGCAGTGGCAAAATAGGATCAAAGCTCCATCATCATGATAACCGCATCCTCTGCTGGATTTACATAATAGCCCTTCCTTACGCCGACCATGTTGAATCCGAACTTCTCATAGAGCTTCATTGCAGCATAATTGGATGACCTCACCTCGAGACAAAAAAACCTGCAGCCCTCTATCCTTAATTCCTGAATCACGTCATTGAGCAGCGCCCTTGCAATGCCGCGTCTTCTGTAATCGGGGTGCACAGCCAGATCAAGGAGATGGCATTCATCCGCCACATGCTTTACGCAGATATATCCCACGATAACTCCATTAAGCTCTGCAACCCTTGTAACCGAATACCTGCTGTAAATCTCGCTGCGGAATGATGTCTCTGACCATGGCGTACTGAAAGAGAGCCTTTCGATGCTTACGATTTCAGGGATATCATCTGGATACATTTCACGGATGTATACGGTATTCATGAACCAATCTTTATTTCTGCTTCTGATTTCCTGATGTACAGTGGCACAAGTTTTATGGGGTCTTCAAACTCGCCCTTTTTTGCTTTTATCATACCGATATATGCAACATTGGCAGGCGAAGGTACCATATCCTGCGGATTTCCGAATATAGCCGAATCGTTAAGCCATGCTTTAATGCTGTCTTTATAGATGATCGAGCCCTCCCCTAAAAAAATTGTGGGCTCATTTATCAGCGAGAGTAGTTTGTCTATTTTTATTGTCTGTTCATTCATGACCCTTGCAAAGCCATTCCCATTCCACCTGAATATCCCTGCGTAAACCTCTTTCTTGCGCGCATCGAGGAGTGGACAAACCTGATATTTGCTGAACGGCATATTCCATGCAAATGCCTCAAGGGTTGCAACGGAGACGAGCTTTTTCCCTGTGGCGTATACGAGTCCTTTTACAGTACTGAGCCCGACCCTGAGTCCTGTAAATGAACCAGGCCCAATGGCAATGCCAAAGACATCTATGTCGTCTATTTTCATGCCGGACTGCATCAGCATATGGTCTATTGCACCCATTATGCGCTCTGAGTGCGTGACCTTCACATTTATCCGCGATTCGGCAATAAGGGTGTCATCCTCCATTATCGCCACGCCTCCAACCATTGTGGATGTCTCTATCGCAAGGAGTTTCATACCGCCTCTTTTCTGAATAATCTTGAAAATATTATACTGCCGGCAATACACAACAGCGCAAAAACCTTCAGCGAAGCAATCGTGCCGAATGAATGCGCTGTAATGCCTATGACGGAATTCCCTACAGGTGCAAAGCCCAGAAATACAAGAGTGTACAAACTCATCACCCTTCCCCTTAGTGTATCGGGTACTGCATGCTGTATGAAACTGTTGCTTACAGCAAGAAAGCTCACAATACCCCATCCTGCAAAAAATATAAGTAGCATGGAGAGATGGAGATCCATTGAAAATGGTATTATTAAAATAGCCAGGGAAAAGACAAAAGCCGAAAGGGGGATATATAAATCTTTCCTTTTTATTTCTCCCTTAAATGCGATCATCATCGCTGCAAGAAAGGAGCCTGCGCCTGCCGAGGCAACAAGAAAACTCAGGCCTTTTGCGCCGACATTCAATACCTCGCCCGCAAGCACAGGCAAAAGAGTGATATACGGCACGCCAAAGAGGCTGAATACCGCTATCAGGGACATAATGTATAAGACAGGCTTTTCCTTTGTTATAAACCTCCATCCATCTGCTATGTCCTTCCAGATATTGCCTTCATAAGACTTTATCGTCCCCCTGGCTTTTATTTTTGAGAGTGCAAAAATTACAGGGATAAAACTCGCTGCATTGAGATAAAAACAGGCAGGGATGCCCACACTGGATATTATGAACCCTGCTATCACAGGCCCGACAATCCGGGCTCCGTTGAAGGCTGCTGAGTTAAGGGCAATGGCATTAGTGATATCTGCCTTGCCGACCACTTCTGCAAGAAATGCCTGCCTTGCAGGCACATCAAATGCGTTCACAGTACCTAAAAAAGTAGCGACAACCCCAACGTGCCAGACGGTTATTATATTTTTATCGGCAAGGATTGCCACAGTAAGGGCAGGAATAACAGACAGTATCTGGGTAATAATAAGGATATTCCTTTTTGGATACCTGTCGGCAACCATCCCGCCAAAGAGCGTAAATAAAAGAATAGGCAGGGAAGAGAGCGATGCGATAATGCCGAGGTAGAGGGGAGACTTCGTAAGAGAGTACACAAGCCAGCTCTGGGCAACGGAATGCATCCATGTGCCTGAAAGGGATATTATCTGTCCGAGCCAGAAGAGCCTGAAGTCCCTGGCGTATAATGCCGGGAATCTCTGTCCATTGTCCATGTGTTATTATATCAATATTGAGTTTATTTCGGAGGCATAAATGAAAAAAGCTTTCACTCTCCTGTTCTTGCTCATCTCTCTGTCTTTTGCCCATACCGTCTTTGCAGAACCTGTAAAAGTCGTTGTCTCCATCCATCCCCTTTATGACATAACAAAGCAGATAGGAAAAGACAATGTTATTGTAAAGACGCTGCTGCCTCCTGCTGCATCTCCTCACACCTTTGAGCCCACGCCAAAACAGATAATGGAGCTCCACGATGCAAAAATATTCATCAAAATAGGAGCAGGCCTCGAATTCTGGGCAGACAGGATTGTAAAGGCTGTTTCCAATAAGAATCTCATAATCGTGGATCTGTCTAAAGACATGCCTCTTATATACACCACACACGGACATGAACATGACAGGTCTCCGAAGAATTCCTCAAAGAAAAATTCTTCAGGACAAGCTGCTGACCCTCACTTCTGGCTCGACCCTCTACTGGCAAAAAAGATTGTGGATAAAATAGCCAATACGCTTATAAAGGTAGATGTCCAGAACAAAAATCTCTATGCAGCCAATGCAGAAGATTATAAAAAAGAACTCGACAAACTGAACGAAGAGATAATACAGAAGGTCGGCACATTTAAGACAAAAGGCTATGTCACTTTTCATCCTGCATGGAATTATTTTTCGAAAAGATACGGGCTGCGGGTCATTGGAGTTATTGAAGAGGCTCCAGGAAGAGAACCAGCGCCGGGAGATGTTGCACGCATAATAAAAGATTTGAAGAAATCAGATATCCGTGTGGTCTTTGCAGAGCCCCAGTTTAACCCCAAAATCGCAGAGGCAATAGCAAAAGAGACTAATGCAAAAGTCCTGTTCCTCGATCCAATCGGCGCATCCAATGCCCCTGACAGAGATTCCTATCTTAAACTCATGCGTTACAATATTTCACAGATGGAAAGGGCGATGAAATGAATGCTGTTGAAATAAAAGATCTCGATGTATCCATAAACAACAGGGAGATATTAAAAGACATAAACCTTGAGCTCGTGGAAGGAAAATTTCTCGGCATCGTGGGCCCGAACGGAAGCGGAAAGACAACCCTGCTCAGGACTATCATAGGGATAATCAAGCCGACATCCGGTAATATAAAAATCTTCGGCAGCATCCCTTTTGATGCGATACAAAAGGGCATGTTCGGCTATCTCCCTCAGAGCCAGAAGATAGAGATGAACTTCCCTGCAAGGGCAATAGATGTCGTTCTCATGGGAATATATTCGAGGCTTGGGACCTTCAAATGGCCTTCGAAAAAAGATACCGACCGTGCAAAAGAAATGTTATCGATAATGGATATGTCAGGTCATGAAAACGAGTCCTTCGGAGACCTTTCAGAAGGTCAGCAGCAGCGTGTATCCATTGCACGGGCGCTTATAAATAATCCGAGGATATTGATCCTCGATGAGCCGAGCACGGGCATAGATGTAGTTGGACAGGAAAACTTCTACCATCTCCTGAAGGGACTTCAAAAAAAACTGAGTCTCACCATAATAATGGTCTCACATGATATAGGCACTGTAACATCGTATGTGGATGAGATCGCATGCCTGAACAAAACACTTCATTACCACGGGAGCCCATTAGGCGCTCTCAATGATGCGGTTATAAGACGGCTTTACGGCAAACATGTGGATATTATGATGCATACAGACCTATGCGAAAAATGCGAGAGGCTGCACAGCGAGCAAAAGGATTGACATGTTAGAAATTTTTTCATACGGTTTCATGCAGAGGGCATTGCTTACAGGAGCAGTGCTTTCGATATTTTCAGGAATAATATCTGTATTCATAGTGCTAAGGAGGGTATCGTTCCTTGGCTCCGGCATCTCCCACGCTGCATTTGGAGGGGTTTCCATAGGCTTCCTGCTGGGCATAAACCCCCTTCTGACAGCACTTGTATATTCCATTATCGTGGCCTTTGGCATCGAACAGATAAGCTCAAAAGGAAGGCTCGCAGAGGATACAGCCATAGGGATATTCTTTTCCAGCTCCATGGCACTCGGCATCGTCCTTGTAGGATTATCGGCAAGCTACAATGTGGACATATTCGGTTACCTTTTCGGCAGCATACTGGCAATAACAACCGGGGATGCATTAATAGCCGTATGCACAACCCTCTTTCTGATGGGGGTCATATTTGTAATCATGAAAGAACTTTATTTCATCACCTTTAATGAAGAGCTGGCATTTGTAGGCGGCATAAGTGTGAGGCTCATAAAGTCCATATTCCTGCTGTCAATGGCAATCGCCATAGTTGTGGGCATCAAATTGGTGGGCATTATCCTTATCTCTGCGCTCCTCGTAATACCCGGCGCTGCAGCACAACTGCTGACAAAACGATTTTACAGGATGGTCTTTATCTCATGTCTTATATCCCTGTTTTCCACAATCTCGGGGATTATAGTCTCCTATCTCTTTAACCTCGCTCCAGGCGGGACCATAGTCATTCTCTTATCAACTGTATTCT
The DNA here is from genome assembly GCF_036745535.1 of Dissulfurispira sp. NCBI lineage: Bacteria > Pseudomonadati > Nitrospirota > Thermodesulfovibrionia > Thermodesulfovibrionales > Dissulfurispiraceae > Dissulfurispira > Dissulfurispira sp. The sequence continues at coordinate 1,917 of NZ_DAIOFX010000009.1, read as the reverse complement.
TCGTTGCATTTTTCAGCAAAACATTAAATAATGCTTGAAATTTTATTTGTTTAGGTGTATCTTTATTTTAAAGAATGAACATTATTTCCAGAAAGGGGGTGAAAAAATAAATGAAAAAGGCGATTCTATTGGCAATGGCAGTACTATTTCTCTTCTCTTTCGGATGTGCTACAAAAGACTATGTAAAACAGCAGATAGACCCGCTTGTTGACAGGATCAGTAAGCTTGAGGCAAGGGTTTCGGCTCTTGAATCAAAGGTGGGCGCCCTTGAAGGCAAGGTTGGTGCACTATCGTCCGATGTGTCCGCAGCTAAAAAGGATGCAGCAGAAGCCAAATCTCTTGCCCAGGAGGCAATGAGGGTTGCAAAGGAGTCTGCTGACAGGGCTGAGGCTGCTGCAAAGAGGGCCGAGGCTGCTGCTGACAGGGCCGAGGCTGCATTTGGCAAGGCTAAAAAGGCCTTCGAATTACAGCAGAAGAAGTAATCTTACCTCTCCCGCAAAAAATTTTCAGCGAAAATTTTTTGCGGGAGTTCTATTTTAAAACCGGAGATTTCCACAGGTATCCCGCTCTTTTCCCTTACAGCATGATATAGCTTTTCGGTATTTATTTTTTTAAGCAAACCCTTCTTCTTCAAAAGTTCCACAGCCTCGTTAAAATAGTTTATGTCCTTTTCGGTATCGTCTCTGTGGACTTCTATATACACGCTATCGCCCTTTACGCCTACTTTAACAGGCTGACGGACAATGGTCACCTTCATGCCTTTCGGCACTATCTGGAAGAGTTTAGGAATATCTTCAGGATACAGTCTTATGCAACCATGAGTAACCCTTCTCCCCACTGCCCATGGTCTGTTTGTTCCATGTATGAGATAACTGCCGAGGGAAAGCCTCAATGCATGTGTGCCCAATGGATTATTAGGACCAGGCGGAACCACATTCGGCAGTTCGGGTCTCTCTTTTTTAATTGATTCAGGCACATGCCATGCAGGGTTCGCTATCTTCTCTATTATCTTGAAATTCCCGACAGGCGTATCATTGCCTTCATCCCCTATCCCTATTGGAAATGTTCTTACCAGCACCGTCTTCTTTTGTCTGAAAAAGTAATAAAGCCTCATCTCCGTGATATTTATGACAATCCCATCGTATGAGGCCACATCAGGCAATATCCACATCGAGGGTATATTAACAGTCGAATTGCTTCCGGGAAGGAAGGGATCGAGTTTTGGATTTGCATCCACAATCTCATTGTAGCCAACACCGTAGTTCCTTGCTATCTCTATCAGGGATTCGTTGCCGTTAACCTTATGGGTCTTAATAACCCCTATTACTGTATTATTTTTGCCGTAGGAATAAACCTCGGCAAAAGCAGACGTAAAGGATATGGCGAAGAACACCGAGGCAGACAGGACAATTTTTAACAATCTCATAAATCGAATAATAACCAACAATCGCAGCATAATTCAAGCAATTGACAAAATCCGGCTTTATATAGTTAAATATAAATCGTTTTTTCGGGCGGATAGCTCAGCTGGGAGAGCACAGCCCTTACAAGGCTGGGGTCACAGGTTCGATCCCTGTTCCGCCTACCATAAACCGCTTTGGGGCGGTAGTTCAGCTGGTTAGAACGCCGGCCTGTCACGCCGGAGGTCGCGGGTTCGAGCCCCGTCCGCCCCGCCAGATGTTCTCTTATATTTCAATAAGTTATCAAAATATTATGTAAAATATCTCCGTCATCAAACCGTCACTAAATCTTATCTTTTGTTTTCAATGGGGGATAGCTTATTATGAGTTATCCCTATCAAAATAATAACAATCGTCTACTAAAAAGCCTTGATAATTGTCTCCTTACAGTCAAAGTATTTAAAAGAGATGTTCAGGTTAATCATATGTGCCATATCTCAACATATGTGTATATGGG